>DATDJH010000380.1:0-3927 GCA_036520635.1 Acidimicrobiia bacterium | reverse complement strand
GTTTGTAGAGGCTTTCCATGACGGCGCGCCGGTCCAGCGTCTCCGCGGTCCAGATCACCGTGTTGTCGAGAGCTTCAGCCCAGTACAAGGTCAGGTCACGGGTGGCGGAGTGTCCTCCTCGAGCTGCCGACCCAGACCGAGCAGACGTCCGACGAGGGGCAAGGTCAAGACGTTCAGCCCGTGGAGGACCCCCATGAGCAGCAGCATTCCACCAACCCTTCTCAATTCGCTCTCGAGTTGCTCTCCCACGTCGTTCCATTGATCCTGGAAGCTGACGGTGAACAGAATCAAGGCGAAGAAGATCAGGTAATAGGCGACGTCCATCAGGACCAGATAGCTCTTGCCGGTGCGAGGGTTCCCCCGAAAGACGTCTCCGGCATAACTGCGGCCGAATCTCTTGATCAGCGGACCAAGGAACACGACTAGACCCACCAGGATGACGTTGGTGATCAGCTCGATTGCCCACCAGCTCAAGACAGTCCGACTCTCATGTATCGAGTCATGTTGGCACCTCGACCGGCTCCCTGGCCGCTGGACGGGACTTCTTGCGCTCGAAGCGGTCGATCAGCCTGTTGGCAAATAGCGAATAGCCGAAGCAGACCGCGGCGAACATCGGGATGTTGAGCCAGGGCCCGGCACCAAGGGTGACCAACTCGTCGCGCAAACCGGTATCGATCACGAGGAGGGCAACCAGAACCACCGTCATCAGCAAGGACATGACGAGGCTCGACCACCCGAGGCCCTTCCTCAGCATTGCGGAAAACACGCCGCCGATTCCTCCCACGATCACACCTAAGAGCACGATGATGAACATCGTGCCGGCGACAGAGAATTCGACCCGGCGGACGTCGACGATGGCGACGACCCTCATTGCCAGGCGGAATCCAGGTCCGAGTATCAGGACGCCGGCTATCGCTCCACCGAGCAGCCCGATTCCAAATATTCGCCAGAGACCTGGCGACAGGCGCCACATCAGGATCAGGACGACTCCGACGATGACCAGACCGACCCATCCTGCGAGCGCAGCAACCAGCAGCGAAGCGGGAATGGTGACACCGACGATGACAGCCATCCGTTGCTCTGTCTTGGACACATCCTTCTCCTGATCGCTCCCTGATACAGACGAACGGACCGCAGCAACGGGTGACAGCCCGCCTAGGCCGATATACCCACCGATGACTAGTCATCTAGGAGACATCCAGGACCGTCCTACTTCCAGGCCACCAATCGTTCCGATCTCTTGAGGGACTGATAGATCAAGAAAGGTTTGGGACAATGGCAACAATCACATCGACATCTGACCGGCGGCAGAGAAGGATGCTCAGGGCAGCCGCCCCTCTGGCCGGTCTTCTGGTAGCTGCTCTCCTCGTCTGGCAGGGCAGCAACGCCGCGTTCAGCGCAACCACGGACAACACCGGCGATGCATGGGCGACCGGCAACCTTCTCCTCACGAACAACGGTGGTGGAGCGGCATACTCGGGAACCACCGCAGCCTTGTTCACAGAGAACAACCTCAAGCCCGGCAACACCGGGTTCAAGTGCATCACCGTTGAGTCGACTGGATCCCTCGCCGGGAACCTCAGGCTCTACCGCGGTGCCATCACCGGCACCAACAGCGCAGCCCTCTCGGCAGTGCTCGATGTCACAATCGACGCGGTGGCAGTGGCGGCTGCAACCAATGTCCAGGCCAACTGCACCGGCTACACCGGGGGCAGCGGTGGGGCCCTCTACAACGGGACTCTGAGCGCCATGCCCGCCACCTATGCCGGAGCCTCCGGGATGGCAGTGGCCGGCGGCACGCAACGTGTGGCCTACCGGATCGGCTGGACCGTGAATGCTGGCGCAGGCAACAGCGTCCAGAGCTCGAGCGCCGTCGCCAACCTGGTGTGGGAGATCAACTAAGGGTCAAACCGCTGAGTCCTGAACCGTGCCGGCCCCGGCCCCTGGAGTTCCCGGGCCGGGGCCGGCAGCCGTTTCAGGGAAAGTGACCAACCGCACACCATGACCATCATCGGCACCACCCTCGATAGGACAGCCCCGGAGCAGCCTTACAGCAGAATCCGTCTGACCCTGGGTGTCCTCGGCCGGGCCTGGATGTGGTTTGTGGGCGCCTGTCTTCTGATCACCATCCTCCCCATGGCCTTTGGTTGGCACCCGTACGTCATCCTCACCGGCTCCATGGCGCCAAACATCGAGGCCGGTGACATCGTTCTCTCCTCACCGGATCCTCAACCCGACCAGCTCTTGGGAAGAGTGGTTGTGTTCGAAGACCCCAACAAGGCGGACGCCGTTCTCACGCACCGGGTGATTGGCTTCAACGGGGACGGGACCATGACCACCAAAGGCGACGCCAATCCCACACCGGACTCGACGCCGGTCCAGGTCGATGCGGTCGACGGTCTCGGACGGCTGCTGGTCCGCTACGTCGGCCTGCCAGTGGTCTGGGCCCGGACCGGCAACTGGGCCCTGATAGTCCTCCATCTGGCCTTGATCATCGGGGCGATGGTGGCCGCCGCTCACGACTACGAGCCTGATGACGACGACGATCCCGAACCTCCTGGCACGCCGGCGACAGTGCCTTCCGGAGGCTGGCTGCGTGAGGTGATCCATTCGCCGGCGAGTTTCGTTGCACTCATTGCCCTTGCTGGCGTACTCGCCATTCCAACCACCGGCGCCGCCTTCACCGCTTCCACGACCAACAGCGCCGACACGTGGAGCATCCCTAACTGGTCATACACAACCGAGGTCAACGCCCTCGGCCCCTATCTCTACTGGAAACTGGACGAGACCGGGACTGCCACCACCGCAGCTGACTCCTCGGGCAACGGTCGCACCGGCACTTACAACCCGAGCGGCGGCGCGACCGACTTCACCCGGCTCGCCGACGGCGCGCTGGTGACGGACACTCCGGATCGGGCAGTCCAACTTGGCGGCAATGCCTGCATCAACACCACATCGACCACGGCGATCAACGCCCCGCAAGTGTTCACCGTCGTCGCCTGGTTCAAAGCACCGGCCTCGTACACCAACGGCGGAAAGCTGATCGGGTTCGAGAGGCCACAGACCGGGACGGCGGTGCCGACGGCAGGCGCCTACGACCGCCACATCTATATGGATGGCAACGGGCGGATTTGGTTTGGGGTTTACAACGGCGCAGACGTCACGCTCAGCTCCGGGACAGGGCTCAACGACAACCAGTGGCACATGGCCGTCGGTACCCAGAGCGCATCGGGGATGCGGCTCTACATCGACGGGGCCCAGGTTGGTTCCAACACCAACACCGTCGCCGAGACCCAGACCGGTTGGTGGCGGGCGGGGTGTGGCAACCTTTCGGGTTGGGGGAACGAGTGGGGCGGTGCCAACAACCCGGGCACCAACTCGGCAACCACGCAAAACAGAGTGTTTGCGGGGTCGCTCGACGAGATCGCAGTGTTCTCCGGCACGGCCCTCACCGCGCAGCAGGTGAGTTTTCTCTACTGGGCCCGCTGAGCCCCGAATCCCTCGTCGGTGGGACCCGCCAACGCGTAGGCCACCGCTTCGTCGAAACCCATCGCCCGCCCCTCTCGGTAGGGAACGGCGGCGTCACCCGTGAGCGCCTCGAGCAACGAGATCTCCATTCCGGGTATCTGGTTCACTTCGATGCCAACGATGTCAGTCCCTGAGGTGATCTGGAGAGATGTGAAGGCGCCTACCAGCCGATGTGCGCGGCTGGTGTCGTCCAGCCCGTGGGCGACCGCAGCAATCTGGGCGATGAAAAGAACGGCGGCAGACACGTCACGGTGCCCGGCGAAGAGGGCCAAGCCACGCTCGAGGTACTCCCAACCCTCGGAAAACTGCCCGGTCTGGCGCAACATCGAACCCGTCTCGAACAAGGCCCAACCGAGGCCGAACTCGTTGCCGGCCTGGGCGTAATAGTCAGCTGATCTT
>DATDJH010000379.1:0-6618 GCA_036520635.1 Acidimicrobiia bacterium | reverse complement strand
TCTTCGACCACTTTGGGCGCCGAGCCTCGTGCGAGGACCCACCGCCCGCCCTCCAGCTTCGAAATGTGCTTCCCGGTGAACATGTAGGCCAGGCTCCGGGATGCATTGAGCACGCTGTAGTGCTCGGAAGAGTCTGCGGTCTCCACTCTGAGATTCTCTGCCATGGATGCGAGAACCGCAGACCGGGGAATGGCAGCGACCAAATCCGATGGCGACGGCCCATAGAAGCTCCAACCGGTTTCGTTCACTAAATCCAACTCCACCACCGGCACTCCGACCGCGCCCGTGGCGCCATCGACAGTCATCGGCTCCGACGGATGAGTGTTGACCATCACCTCGAAATCGCGCATCGAGCCTCCAGCGCCCGCGGTCTCGGTGGTGATCACCCAACACTCCAGGCTCCGGGCAGGAACCCTGGGCGCCGTCTCCCAGAGCAGCCGGATCAATGCCGACTTGATGCTGACGCCGAGATGACCTGACACGACGATCAGCACGTCGACGTCGCTGGTGGCCGGATCGAAGCCGCCGATCGTTGGTGACCCGTACAGACACACTCCTACCAAGCAGTCTCCGAGGGCGCCGGGAAGCCGCGAGACCAGATAGGCGCAGTATTCGGCGACCGGCTCTGGAACTGCTTCGTTCGAGGCGAGGTCATCCACACCCGGGAGACTATGACCCTGACGCCCCAGGGCAAGGGTGCACCACCCCTGGTCAGATTCGGGTTGCGAACTACTGTGCCCATCCACCTCCGATGCGGGGTGTGCACCAAATGGAGGGGTCTTTGGACCGGCTGGAGATAGCCAATTCACTCTTCACGACGCTCGATGCCGAGTCGGTCGTCTACAACCATTGGAAAAGCAACGAGCACCTTTCCGCCGCTGTGCGTGGGCAGACTGATCTCGACCTCCTGGTTCGATCCGACGATCGGGTGAAGTTCCTATCGATCATCGAGAAGCTCGGGTTCGTTGCGATGGTTCCCGCGGAAATCCGTCGGGTGCCCGGAGTGGAGAGCTTTCTCGGATTCGACGAGGCGACCGGGACCCTCCTCCATCTCGACGTCCACTACCGCCTGGTCCTTGGCGAGCAACTGATAAAGAATCATCACCTGCCGATTGAGGCCTGGTTGCTGGCCGACTCCGGCCAGTTGGAAGGAGTCAGGATCCCCGCCCCGTCCCGGGAGTTCCTGCTCCTCTATGTCCGAGCGATGCTCAAGACCACGAACCGCCAATTCCTGCGCTCCATCGTCAAGGGCGGATCACCGCTTCCGGAGCGGATCATGGTCGAGGCGAGATGGCTCGCCGCTCAGGTCGACGATGCGAAACTCGACGAGGCGGTGACGACCAGCGGGTTGGACCTGAGCACCGGCGAAGTGGTCGATTTCCACCGACGGGTTGGAAGCGAAGACATCGAGTGGCGTTACGTCCGTGACCGGAAGCTGTCGTTGCGCAAGCGTCTCCGCAAACACGAGCGGCTCCCCCGTTACCGAGCGGTCCCCAAACGTCTCTGGCTGAGATTTCGATCGACCTCTACCGCGGGCAAGCTCGGCCTCGGGATCCCGAAACGCCGTCTCGCCGGCGTGGCCCCTCTGATCGCTGCCGTCGGCGCCGACGGGTCGGGCAAGAGCCGTCTCACCAAAGACCTGGAGCGATGGCTGGCGTGGAAGCTCGACGTCGTGCACGTCTATTTCGGCCAGCCAAAGGGCGGTCTCTGGTGGAGGTTGCTCAGCAAGCCGGGCAGCCTTGCACGCAAACGTGGGGAGAATCCGGGCATCATCGGCACCGTGGCTGCTCGGACTGATTCGTGGAAATGGCTCTGGCTTGCGAACCATCGGCGTCATCTCTCCGAGGGCGCCCATGACGATGCCAACCACGGGATCATGGTGATCGCCGAGCGCTACCCCCTTCCCGAATTCCTGAGCATGAGCGAGCCGATGGACGGTCCCCGCCTCCAGGGATCGAGTTCGGGAGTGGCGAGGCGGGAGCTCGACGCCTACGGGGCTATCGATCGGCCCGATCTGCTCATCATCCTCGACACCGATCTGAAGACCCTCCGCGATCGAAAGCTCGACCTTGGAGTGGAGGAGCACACCGCCAAGGTCGAGGCGGTGAATGCGCTTACCGCCGGTCCCGGGCGGACCGTGATCGACGCCGGCCCTCCCTACGAGCGGGTCCTGCTCGAGGCCAAGACCGCGGTATGGCAGGTGATCCGTGAGACACGTTGAGCTCCTCGGCTTGCCCGGGTCGGGCAAGTCCACGCTGGCCAAGGAACTGGTCCGCAACTTCGAAGGTGCGATCGATCTGGAGACTGCCGTGCACACGGCGATTCGGGAGCATGGGTCCGACGACACCTCGAGGCGGGTGGCCCGCATCTCGGGATCGTCCGGTCGCCTGTGGAAGGCCGCATACGCCCGTTCGACCGATCGCTTCGACGCCCTGGCCCGCTTCGTCTCGGGCAATTCACGACTGGTCGAGGTGGTGTTGTCCGCCCAGCGCGATCGCAGTGACCGTGACCGCGGTCAGGAGCTGGTGTTGGGCTGGGTGCTCAATCTGATGGCCCGGTTTCAACTCGCCAGCGAGAGCGTGACGAACGAACTTGTCGTCATCGACGAAGGATTCTGTCAACGTGGTGTGGCCCTCTTCGGGTATGGGTTTGGGCCCGACGACCAAGGCCGACTCGACGAGTACCTGGAATGGATCCCGATGCCGCGAACTCTCGTCTTGGTCGAGACACCAGTCGATGTCTGCGTCGAGCGTCTCAACAATCGGGGATGGTCGGAGCGGATCGTGGGGCTCACGCCCGACGTGCGACGCGGCTTTCTCGACACCTCGGCGCTCGTGATCACGGCTGTGTCCCAACGGGCGGAAAGCCAGGGGGTTGCAGTGATTCGGGTGGACGGCACCGAGATGGCGAACGCTGCAGCCGAGGCCGTCACCGGCCGCCTTCGGGTCTGACCCCTCGAACTCCTCGCAGCCGGAAGCCTTATTTCGGGACACTGGTAGGGTCCGCGAAACTTATCGGGATAACCACTTGGAGTGGTCGAACAACCCTCTTAGTATTCAAGAACAGAAGCTGTGGGGCTTCTCCAAACAACGGGCATGGGAGACAAATTCATGGGCAACCGGATCGCTCCGGGTGGGGGCACGCGTTTATTCGTTTCGCTACTGGTGATGACACTGGTGGCCTCAATGGTCCAATTCGTGGCGGCCGCGCCCGCGCAGGCACTCGCCGGCGACCTCGGGCCAGCCGAAGTACCGGGTGCCAGCACCGCCGGCCTTCAGGATGAAGACGGCCAGTGGGACACCAAGAACCAGCATCGCTCCTGGTTCGTCGAAAATCGTTGGGATGCCATCCTTCCCATGAAGTCCATAGCCAACGGCGGAGTGGGTACCACAGAGTCCGCCTGGTGGATCGTCCAGGAAGCCATCCCCGAGGCACCGCTTAGCCCACCTGTCCCCAAGATCGAAGTCAGCGTCTCTCCGTCGGACCGTCCCGACATCTTCTGGGACGACGCCGCCAACACTCTCTATGTCCTGATGAGCGGTGGTAACACCAGCACTCTCTACGTCTACACCTACACCGACGGCACCGACACCTACGCCTTCTCCCATAGCTCTGACATCCCCGACTTCGAGGCTGCCAACTCCCGCGCTGCCATCTACAAGGACAGCAACGGCGACCTCTGGGCCTCCAAGATGGACGGCGGCGGGCTCATGGTCAGCCGCTCTGTCGACGATGGGCTGAGCTGGCTCCCGGCCACAAATCTGATCTTCCCCGTCGCTGAGGGCCAGACCCAGATCACCCAGGTCGGCAATACCCTGGCGGTGGCTGCCGCCGAAGACGGCGATGGTGGAGATGAGGGGGGTCGCTTCTCTCAATATCTCTTCTACACCCTCGACCTTGGCAACGCCGCCAACTTCGCCAATAACGTCTTCGCCACCGGGACCCTCACTGTCTCTGCCCTCCCAACTGCGGGTGAAGCAGTCCGGGTCGGGACTCGGGTCTACCGCTGGGTAGACACCCTCGTCGGAGCTGTGGCGAACGACGTCTTGATCTCGGGGAGCCCGCGACAGAGGCTGGTCGACGCGGTCAATGGAGGCGGCACTCCGGGTGTCGACTACCACATCGACACTCTGCCCAACCCCCACGCATTTGCCGAGGAAGTGGGCAACACAATCGTGTTCACCGCAAAGGCGTCCGGAGTCGAGGGCAACGCAATCGCCACCACGACCGACATGCTCACCGCAGGCTCTTGGGCTGCCGCCACCCTCACCGGTGGCGCCTCGACCTGGACACGCGAGATTGTCCCGCTCACCCAGGGATCGAATCCGCTGACCGTGGCCGTGGTCCATGCCGACGACGAGTTGAGCCTGATCAAGGACAGCTCGGACAACATCTACATCGCCACCGAGACCCAGCGCACCGGGGCGAACACCCAGCACACCCTCGACCCCCAGGTGATTCTCTACAAGAGGGCGCCGGGAAGCCCGGGGGCGTGGACCCAGTACAACGTCAAGATGGACCAACAGAGCTCGGTCGGCGACCGCAAGCGCCCCGTAGTGGCCATCATCGGCACCGCTCTCTACATCATCTCGATCGACAACTCGCGGACCAACAGCTCATATTGGACCAAGCCTTTGGCCGGTCTTGCCGGTGCCTGGGCCCAGCCGCCGCTCCGCCTGTTCCAGACCGACTTCGAGGCCTACCGGAACAACATCGTCCCGCGCGATCCGGTGGACACCACGATGAGGCTGCCAGTCCTCGTCGACTGGGCAAATGAGGATCCGAGCCAGGACAACACAATCTGGCAGACCAGCTTCCCGATCACGGGCAACCAGGCCCCGGCGGTGAACGCAGGTTTGGACAAGACAGTCGATCAAAGCCCTGCGGCGGCACTCGGTGGGATCGTCACCGACGGTGTTGACTCGGTGGCCGGAGATACCCCGGTCACCTCGTTGTGGACCATCGTCAGTTCGCCGGTGGGAGCCAACGTGGTATTCCGACAGACTGCGAGCGCAACCTCGGCTGTTCGACCGGACCTCCCCGCCGCCTTCCTCCACGTCAACATGACTGGCACATATGTCCTGAAGTTGACCGCTACGGAGGCCGGGCTTGAACCACTCACCAACTCGGACCAGGTGACGATCACGGTTCAGGCGACCAACACCGCTCCTTCGATCTCGGTGACTGAGCCGGACGGCGGCGAGACCGCGGCAGCCGGTGCGCCGGTGACCTTCTCGGCAACCGCCAGCGACCCCCAGGACGGGGACGTCTCCGCCGGAATCGTGTGGACCTCGAACCGGCAAGGAGTGATCGGAGTTGGCGGGTTCTTCACCAAGTCGAACCTGGTGAGTGGAGCTCACATCATCAAGGCGACCATCTCCGATGGGCAGTTCACGGTGTCCTCAACGAACCGGACGATCACCATCACCGGGACAACGCCACCTCCGCCACCCGACCCGGACAACCCGTTCATCGACGACGACGGGCACATCTTCGAGAACGCCATCGAGTGGTTGAAGGCCGAGGGGATCACCCAGGGGTGCAACCCGCCGACCAACAACCGATTCTGTCCCAACGACAGGGTGACCCGCGGTCAGATGGCAGCGTTCCTGGTGCGAGCCCTCCACTACACCGCCGGCGGTAGCACCAACTACTTCACCGACGACAACGGCCACGTCTTCGAGGCGGCGATCAACCGGCTGCGGACTGCAGGTGTCACCCAAGGGTGCAACCCGCCGGTCAACAACCGATTCTGCCCTGACGAATTCGTGACCAGAGGTCAGATGGCGGCGTTCCTGGTGCGAGCCCTTGGCTACACCGCGGGTGGGGCTACCAACTACTTCATCGATGACAACGGTCATGTCTTTGAGACCGCCATCAACCGGCTGCGGACGGCGGGCGTCACCCAGGGGTGCAACCCGCCCAGCAACAACCGATTCTGTCCCAACGACTTCGTGACTCGAGGTCAGATGGCAGCGTTCCTGAAGCGGGCACTGGACAACTAGTCGATCAAACAACGGTCGAGACAGAGGGGTAAGAGGGGATGAGAGGGAGGCTTGGACGCCGGCTGGCCCTGAGTGGGCTGGCCGGCATGCTGGCGGTGACCGGGGCGCTTCCAGGGATGACTGGGGTAGCTCTCGCTGCGGTGGCGGACGTTGTCACCGGGATCGACACCACTCTGTGGAATCCTGATGCGCCCGGGTTGAGCGGTGTCGCCTTTCGATCACCGGACCGGCTCATCGTGGTCGACATGCAGAACCACGACTTCGCCGGCTTCGATGGGACCAACCTCTGGGAGTACAGCCTGACCACGGGCCAAGTGGCCTATACCGGATCGATACTCCCCGACGATCAAGACGATCCCACCGGGGTGGCCTATGACGCCGCCACCGACACCCTGTTCGTGTCCAGTGATAGCACGATGAGTGTCTACGTGATCAAGCCAGGAATCGACGGCAAGTTCGGCACCGCGGACGAGGGCAACGGCAACGGCGATCCGATCGCCGTCCTGCCCTCCACTGGTGATGTCGAGGATCCGGCCTTCAACCCGGTGAACAAGCATCTCTACGTGCTCGCAGGCGGCGGGGTCATCACCGACTTCGACCCCGGCCTCGACCT
>DATDJH010000378.1:0-5141 GCA_036520635.1 Acidimicrobiia bacterium | reverse complement strand
AACGTGTCGCGGGCGCGCTGGAATGGGCTGTAGATATGGTTGAGGTCGCTCTTCCACTTGCCCCGCTCGAAGACCGTCACCTTCTTCATCATCCAGGCAGCAAGCACCTTCGCCGCAAACGCCTGCTTGGGATCGGGATCGTTCAGATGTTCAACCAGCTCTCCCCTGGTGGACCGGGCGAGATCGGCCCGGGCCGCTTCGCCTTCTGGGGAGAAGTCGTCCCACAGGTGATCACGACCCTCGACGCCCTGGATCGTGGCGTCGATCGGTGTCAGGTCGGACCATTGCTCTGTGAATCGGTCAGAAATCTCGAAGGGGGTGGTCATGGTCTCCTCAGCCGGGGCAACCGAGGCTAGACGGCCGTTCCCACCTGTTGGATACCCTCGACCCGATGGGCGACATCATCCCAATCCGAGACGACGAGGGTTTCGACGTCGATCGCCTCGCCGACTGGCTCGAGACCATTCCCGATCTCCCTCGAGGCGCTCCTCTCGTCGGGCAGTTCGCCGGTGGCAAGGCCAACCTCACCTATCTCCTGACCTTTCCCGACGGGACCGAGTTGGTGCTGCGGAGACCTCCGCTGGGCCCGGTTGCGCCCGGAGCCCACGATATGGCCCGTGAGTACCGGGTTCTCTCCAGTCTGTGGAGCGTCTTCCCCAAGGCGCCCCGGGCCCTCGCCTATTGCGATGACGTTTCCGTCCTCGGCTCTCCCTTTTTCATGATGGACCGCCGCTATGGAGTCGTGGTTCGTGACACCATCCCTCCCCTGTTCGGAGGCGGGCACGATCCAGCGTCCAATCGCAAACTGTCCGAGGTCGTGGTCGACACCCTTGCCGAGTTCCACGGGGTTGACCCGGTGCTAGCCGGGCTGGGCGACCTCGGGCATCCTGAGGACTTTCTGGCGCGGCAGGTGGATGGCTGGACCGAACGCTGGAATCAGGCCAAAGACGAGGACAGCCCGGTGGCCGAAGAAGTTTCCGGGTGGCTGGTGGCCAATCTCCCCGAGTCCACGGAGGTGACCCTGCTCCATAACGACTGGCGGCTCGACAATCTCGCGGTTGCCCCCGACGATCCCGGGAAATGTGTGGCCGTCTACGACTGGGACATGGCCACCCGGGGTGATCCTCTCGCTGATCTCGGAACCCTGATGGCATCTTGGTACGACCCCGGTGAGGAGCGGTCGGCTCTCAACCCGATGCCGACCGATGCTCCGGGTTGGATCAGTAGGGGATCAGCGGTCGCCCGCTACGGCGAAAGGTCGGGCCGGGCCCTCGACTCCATCGACTGGTACATCGTCTTCGGCACCTGGAAGTTGGGAGTCGTTCTGCAGCAGATCTACATCCGTTGGGTGCGTGGCCAGACCAAGGATCTACGGTTCTCGGTTCTCGGGGAAGGTGCTCGCACCCTGTTTCGGGTGGCCGCGGCGAGACGCGGCTAATAGACAAGTCCTCTCACATCGCGCGCGAGAGGCCCCCCTCACCGCCTTCGGCGGTCCCCTCCCCCCAACGTCGCTGAACCTCCTGGGGGGAGAAACTTTGTCAACAGAGATTGACAAACTTCATCCTGTCAACCTAAGCTGACAGCCGTGGATCTCAACAAGACCTTGTTAGCTGCCGAAGGCGCCGACCCTGCCTTGGGTTTGCGGGCGGTGGTCACCCTCCGTCGTCTCGCAGACCGCCTCGAAGAGATCCACGTTGCCTCCGCCCGGCGCCAGGGCTGGACATGGCAACAGATCGGAGACGCCCTGGGTGTCTCCCGTCAGGCAATTCACAAGAAGTCAGGGAGATAGAGATGTTCGAGAGATTCGGAAAAGAGGCTCGCGGGATCGTGACCACCGCCGTGGCCGAGGCCGAGGCGCGAGGTGACAGCAGGGTTGGAACGGAGCACCTCCTGATTGCAGTGGCCGGGGTGAGTTTCCCTTTCCAGCGCTCCCTACTCGGACCTTTGGATGTGGGAAGCGAAGAGATTCGACGACAACTAGATCGACTTGACTCGGAGTCCCTTGCGGCGGTGGGCGTGGATCTCGAACTTTTCGATCCGGCACTGCGGGCTCTGGACGGCGCGGTCCCGCGCCACGCTCGACGTCATCTCCCCTTCACCCACGGCGCAAAGGCGGTGCTCACCGACACTCTGCGGGAGACGATCAAGCAGGGTGGGCGTCAGATTGGGACCGAACATGTCCTGCTCGCATTGCTCTCTTTGCCCGCAGCAGACCCCCTGGGCAGAGTCTTCGCAAATATGGGCGCCGATCCGCAGGAGATTCGGACCGACATCGAAGAGGCCCTGCGTCGGGCCTCCTGATCTCTCAGTAAAGGAACATCGGCTTGCCCAGGACGTGGCGAACCTTGGGCTGATAGGCGTCGACGTCGTACAACTCGTCCACGTCGACCCGTTTCACGCCTTCTCGGGTGACCCCGATCGGCACGTCGGTGTAGGTGCCGCTCCTCAGGGCGACCATCCGCCCGTGGGCCCCTTCCATTGCCAGGTCGGCAGCCATCACCGCGTAGTTGGTGGCGACCATCAGGTCGAGGGAGTCCGGCGCACCCGATCGCATCAGGTAGCCGATCTGCTGATAGAGGATCCCCTCGCCGGTCCGCTCCTTGAGGAGCTCGCCGGTTGTGGCGCCGATTCCGCCGAGCTTGCGATGGCCGTAGGCGTCCTCTTCGCCGGTCAGATGGATGTCGCCCTCGATCAAACGGGCCCCTTCGGAAATCGTCACCATCGCGTAGTTGGAGGGGTTGGCCGCTTGGTCCTCTTGGAGAAAGGCGGCAAGCTTGTCGATCTCGAAGGGGACCTCGGAGATGATCGCCCGATCGACACCGGACAGGTACGCGGTGATCAATGACGTCTCCCCGCTGTAACGCCCGAACAGCTCCACCACCGCTATCCGCTCGTGGGAGCCGGCCGCAGTGCGAAGACTGTGGATGAACTGAACGCCCCGGGTCACCGAGGTGGAGAATCCGATGCAGTAATCGGTGCCGTGGACGTCGTTGTCCATCGTTTTCGGGATGGCGATCACCGGCACTCCCTCCTCGTGGAGACGGAGCCCGTAGGAGAGGGTGTCGTCGCCGCCGATCGGGATCAGGACATCGATCTTGTGCGTCTCGAGGACACGCAGCACGTGCGGCGTGATGTCGTGAGGGCCGTCGCCACTGAAGTCGCCCGCCAGGAAGTCAGGTAGCTCGGCAGTGCGTACCTTGGCCGGATTGGTCCGCGAACTGTGAAGGAAGGTGCCCCCGCTGCGGTCGATGGTCCGAACCGCCATCCGGTCCAGTGGGACGAGATTCGCCTCACCCGACTTCGGGTCGTCTGGATTGGTTTCGGCGAGACCGCCCCAACCCCGTCGGACGCCGACTACCTGGTGGCCTTCACTCACGACTCGATTCACCACCGCTTTGATGCAGGCGTTGAGGCCGGGGACGTCTCCCCCACCGGTCAAGATGCCAATACGCATTTGATTCCTCCTAGGGCGGCGAGGATAACCTCGGCCCACCAACCACCAGGAGGCCGACATGTGGATCCTGTTCTCCGTGCCCTGTCCCACCCCCGACGACCAGACAGCGAGGGATCTCTATCAGAAGCGGGTGGACAGGATCACTGACGAGATGCGGGCCAGCGCCGTCGAGCATGGGTGTCGATTCCATCGGGCCTGGTACGCCTCCGACGAATCGGCGTTCTACGCGGTAGCCAACTGGGAGAGTCGGGAAGGCGCCAGTGCCTTCTTCGAGCAATGGGATATCCAGGACGAGCCGGGTGAAGTCGCGGTCGTCCTCGAGGGTGACATCGGCCTGGTGCCAATTCCCTGACCTCGAGCACGTTTGTCCCCCTGCGAAGCGGGAGGACCGTCCGAGCGGAGGTCGGTGAGGAGGGCTAGTCAGGCCTGGATTGGGTCTGGATAGAGGCTCCTAGTTCCAGGTCCAGGCGCATGCAGAGATGCGCCAACCCTCGGCCTCCTCCCAGAGCACAATCGTCATGAAGCCCGTTCTCTCTGCGCGCGCTCCGTTCTGAAGCCAGCCGACGTCGATCGGAACCACCATGTACGCCTTGCGGTCGGTCATTTCCACTTGGAGTGGTTCGCGTAAAGTCACCCAAGGATCTGACATTCCGTGCTCAGTGCTCATTCGGGCCAAGTCGCGAAACCACCCCGTCATCGCTCCGCCTCCCTGCCAACCGTACGGCGGAAAGTCGTCGATGATCGAGATCTGATGTGCACAGGCTGCTTGGGCTAACTCGACGTCGCCGTTGTTGAACCCCTCGACGAACTTGCGAACAGCCTCAATTGGGCCGATCTTTATCGATTCAGGCATCGCGCGGCCTCCCCTCCGTGGGCGCTCATCGCTCGACCATAGAGAATGATGCCCATGACACCGGTCTGTGGATTGATTATCCAGTGGAAGAAGGCGAGGACCGACAGGCCCCACGCCACCAGGCACCACCACTTCCTGTCCTTGAAGATCACCCCGGACCCTAGCGAAATGCATAGCCGACAACCTGGTCCTCCTCTGGCGGGTTCCACCACCGATTCCTCCACGAACACGGCTGGTCGATCGAAGGTGACCCCGCGGGCCAGCTGACCTTCCAAAAGCCCGACGGCACCCCCTACCCACCACCGTGACCCGAGCTCGATCCGCGGCTGCGAGAACTCGTCCGAACCTAGGGGCCACCGCACCCACGCTCGCCCAATCATCGACACCGTCGACCCTGCCAACATCTGAGGGTGACCGAGGTTCTCAGCACCCGGGCCTTGAATCGGGCAACCCTGCAACGCCAGTTCCTGCTGGAGAGGGTTCAGAGAGGTGTACCGGAAACCATCGAGCACCTGGTGGGGATGCAAGCTCAAAACCCGCTCGACCCCTACTACGGACTGTGGGCCCGACTCGAGCCCTTCCAACCGGAGACGCTCTCCGCCCTGATCGAGAACCGCTCGGCGGTTCGAACCGCCCTCCTTCGGGCCACCATCCATCTCGTCACCGCCAATGACTGCCTCGGCCTCGACGCCACGGTGAGACCGGTTTCCCGACGAACTTTTCGCTCGACCTCATTCTCCAGGGATACGGCCGGAATGGACATCGAGCAGCTGCTCGCTCTCGGACGCCAGCTGCTTGAAGCAGAACCCATGGGTCGGGCCCAGCTGGGCAAGC
>DATDJH010000377.1:0-2902 GCA_036520635.1 Acidimicrobiia bacterium | reverse complement strand
TTTTACCTTTCCTGCGGTTCCTGCTCCGAATGCCTGGCGGGGCGTGAGCAGCGATGCACAGTCCTCAAAGGCTGGGTTGGCGTGCACTGCGATGGCGGATATGCCCCTCTTTGCGCTTTGCCGGCTCGCAACGTCATCCCGGTTTCGAGCGACCTCGATCCGGTGACCGCAACGGTGATACCGGATGCGGTGGCCACTCCGGTTCACGTCGCCGCTCGAGCGGGGATCGAAGCCTCGGATCTGGTTGTGGTCATCGGTGCCGGTGGCGGTGTGGGATCGCACATGATCCAGGTGGCGCGGCTCCACGGAGCCGAAGTCGTCGGACTAGACGTCGGCGAGCAAAAGCTGCAGTCGGTCGCGGACCTCGGTGCTCGACCCCTCTCATCGGCTTCCTTCTCCGAGCTCAGCGGGCGAATCGGGGGTCGGGCTCCCACACTCGTGATCGACCTTGTCGGCTCTGCAGAGAGCATCGAGTGGGGCCGGGCAGCGCTCGAACCCGGCGGCCGCCAAGTCCTGCTCACCACCTATCGCGGCCAGTCCTTCCCGTTGAGCCCAAGGCAGATGGTGTCCAGTGAGCTCACGGTTCTCGGCTCGCGCTACGCAACGAGAGCCGAAGTCGCCACCGCGGCCCGTCTGGTTGAGAGCGGCAATGTCAGCCCGGTGATCGGACGGGTCGTGTCACCCGAAGAAGCACCCCAGGTCCATATTCAGCTTCGTCGTGGGGCCCTTCTGGGTAGAGGAGCCATCGACTGGAGGTCTGCTCGAGACCGAGCCCAATAGCGCTCGAGTTCGCCTACCCGGTGACGACCGGCGCTTCCTCGCCTATTTGCTGAGCTCCAGAAAGCAGGTTCACGGCAACGCCGACCAAGACCAACACCAGTCCCACGACCAGTGATGCGGTCACCACCTCGCCCAGCAGAACAGCCGACGCGACGACCCCGACCACCGGAACCCCCATCAAGGTCAGGTTGGTCGACACGGTGGGGAGGCTGCGGAACACGACAACCTCCGCCCAAAACGCGATGCCCGTCGCCACAACACCTTGATAGACCACGATCCAGACCAGCTGAGACGTCCAAGAAATGTCGGGGAGCCCTTCGGTCGCCAGCGCCACTCCCCCGAGGATGACGGCGGCCAGCGCCAATTGCCAGGGAATCGCCTGAAGAGGAGTCATTCTCCAACGGTGGGCCCGAATGTGGACCGAGGTAGCGGCGTTGATCACCGCCGCCAGAACCAGGAAAAGGTGCCCCCACATCACCTCCGACTGACTCCAGTTGAGGTTCCAGGGCTCAACCAGGACCACAATCCCGACAAGACCCAGCGCCAGCCCGAACCATCGGCGCCCGGTCATCACCTCGCCCAGAACCACCGCAGCTATGGGGACGGTCCAAAGTGAGGTGGTCCATGCCAGCACCGAGGATCGACCGGCGGGGATCAGCGCCAGGGCGGTGAATACGAGGACGAACACTGCTGCGAGACGGAATATCGCAAGAGAAGCGATGATCGGGAGGTCACTTCTGGGAGGCATGCGCCACCGCCCGGAAACGGTGACCCCAATCATCACCACCAGAAGCGCTCCAACCACTCTGAAGGTGGCGAGCCAGATGGGCGGGATATGACGGGTTCCAACGGCCATGATCGGCCAGTTGAGCCCCATCACCAAGACCACCAGAAGAAGCAACCCGACCAATGCGCGACGGCTCGGCCCATTCTGACTTCGCCGATCCTCCCTGGGGATCACGCCAGCCGCTCGCGATCTAGGCTCACCGGCCAATCAAGCGGAATTGGTGCTGGCAGGATCACCAACAGAGCCTCTTGGGGATGCAGCAAACTTTCTGTACTCTACGGACTATATAGAGTGACCATGGACCCCCCACCGCCCTGTCGGTGGCGATACATGGAGGGAGACAACGATCAGCGGTTACGCAAAGGGGCCGTTCGCGGTCGATTGGGAAGACCGTTATGACTTCGCCGCGCTCCGACGAGAACGGGTGGCGAAGACCCACGCCGCCCTTTCCGACTCCCAGGCCGGCGGCCTCCTCGTCTGGAAAGACGAGAACGTCCGCTATCTCACCTCGTTACGGGCCCAACTGATTGCCGGCAAGACCACGTCTCTCAACGGATCCCTGCTCCTCCCCGGTCGGGATCCCATCCTCCTCGGCTCGGGCGGCGAGATCGACAAGGCACGCTTCGGGATGAGCTGGATCGGTGAAGCCCACGCGGTGCCGATCATGGAACAGCGCGAATTGGTCGACGGGTTCGTAGTTGACATCCTGGCGCCCATCCTCCGCGATGCCGGACTCGATACAGGCCGTCTCGCCGTGGATCAGGCGAACATCTCCTTCATCAACTCGATGCGATCGCACCTCCCCGACCTCGAGTTGGTGGACGGAGACGCAGTGATGCAACAAGCGCGCTGGATCAAGAGCGATCTCGAGGTGGCGATCATCGAAGAGGCCTGCGCCATCGGAGACTCGGTCACCCAACGAGCACTCGACGAGACCAGGGCCGGGCGTCGCGAGATGGACGTTGCTGCCGACGCCATGCAGACCCTGTTCCAGCTCGGAGGCGAGATGGCCCATGTCATCACGCCATTTGTCGCATCCGGGGAACACATGTCGCCACCGCACCGGATCGCCACTGACAAGATCATCCGCAACCAGGACCTCTGTTTCATCGACATCGGGGCGATGTGGAACGGCTACTTCGCCGACATCGGGCGGACAACCATCGTCGGGACGCCTTCCAAGGAGCAGAAGAAGATCTACACGGCGGTCTACGAGGGCTTGATGGCAGGGATCGACACCATGCGCCCCGGGAAGACCAATCAGGAGTGCGCCGATGCGATCATCGCCAAAATCGGTGAGCACGGGCTCGAGGACCACCTCTTCAGCCTGTTCAT
>DATDJH010000376.1:0-2439 GCA_036520635.1 Acidimicrobiia bacterium | reverse complement strand
GGATGCATGCGGCGCTCCTGCCCTCCCCAGTTACACGCAAAGCAGGCTCCTCGACACGACAGGCGTCCTGAGCCAGTGGACATCGAGGGTGGAACGGGCAACCTTCAGGGAGGTTCCCCGGGGTGGGGGGGTCGCCTCCGAGACCCGATGGCGTCATCCTCGAGCTCTGATCCCCGATGGTCGGAAACGCCGCCGCGAGCGCCCTGGTGTAAGGGTGAGAGGCGTCGGCGAAGACGCCAAAGCTCGGCCCCTTCTCGACGATCCGCCCTGCGTACATGACTGCCAACTCGTCGCAGGCATAAGTGAGCACCGACAGGTCATGCGTGATGAAAAGCAGAGTGAGGTCGCGCTCTTTCTTGAGATCGTCCAGAAGCGCCAGAACCTGGGCCTGCACCATGAGGTCGAGCGCCGTTGTCGGCTCGTCAGCGATCAGTAGCAGTGGATCACAGGCCAACGCCATCGCGATGAGGACTCGCTGCCGCTGACCCCCGGACAACTCGTGGGGATAGGAGTCGGCCCGGGCCGCTGGAAGACCCACCCGGCGCAGCAGCTCGACGGTCCGCTCCCGGGCCACGGTGCCTGAGCTCGCGGTCTCGTGGATGAGCATGGGCTCGGAGATCTGATCGCCCACTGTTTGAACCGGGTTCAAAGCGTGCAAAGCGCCCTGAAACACGATGGCTCCCGAAGTCCAGCGCACCGCCCTCAGTCCGCCCGGTGACAGTGTGAGCACGTCCTGGCCGTTGAGTGTTATCTCCCCGGTTACCTCGGTCTCTGCAGGTAGTAGCCGGAGCAGGGAGTTGGCGAGAGTCGACTTGCCGCAACCCGACTCGCCGGCCAGCCCGATCGATCCACCCTTCTCGAGCTCGAAACTGACCCCCCGCACCGCGGGCACCGGGCCGCCCGACGTGTGATAGGTGATGGTGAGGTCGCGAACGGAGAGCATTGGCTCACTCATCAGCGGCCACTCAGTCTCGGATTGGCGATCTCCTCCAGGGTGCGCCCGATCAACGTGAAAGCCAGGACAACGGCCAGGATCCCGAGGCCGGCCGGCAGGAAGTACCACCAAGCGTTGCGGACCACCGCTCCATTGACGAAGGCCTCCTCCAGAGTCTTACCCCACGAGGCCGCCGTGGGGTCACCTAGCCCGAGGAAGGACAAGGTGGTCTCGGTCAGGATCGAGATGGGGACTGCCAGTGTTGCGTTTGCCAGGATCAACCCACTCACGTTGGGGAGGATGTGGTGGCCCACGATGTGGGTTCCGCTTGCTCCTAGCGAGCGGGCACGATCGACGAAGAGCCTCTGTTTGACGGTGAGCACCTGAGCCCGGACCAACCGCGCAGTCGAAGGCCAGGAGGTGATCCCGATCACAAAGATGATGTTCCATACATTCCGACCCAGAACCGATGCGAGGACGATCGCAAGAGGAAGGAACGGGATGACCAGGAACCACTCGGTGATCCGCATCATGACCGCGTCGAGGCGGCCACCGACGAACCCGGAGACGATCCCAACCACCGAGCCAATGAGAATCGTGAGCACGGTGGCGGCGAGCCCGACGAACAGGCTAACCCGCGAGCCCCATACGAACTGTGCCCAAACCGAACGTCGGATGTAGTCAGTGCCCAAAGGTGGGAATACGCTCGGTGGTGCCCACTGCGGATTGCCTTGAGCCCTTGCGAACACCGGGTTGAGCTCCCTGACGTCGGCGAGCAAAGGCGCGGCGAGAGCCATCAAAACGAACAACATCAGTACGGCGAGCCCGATCATTCCCTGACGCGACCTCCGGAACTGCTTCCACACCCGTCCCGCCGTGGTCCGACGACGTTGCATCGCAATGCTGGCCATGGTCAGTCCACCCTCGGATCGAGCCAGCTGTATGTGAGATCAGCCACCAGGTTGAAGAAGATCACCGCCGCACTGAACAACAGGAACAGCCCCTGAAGCATGGGAAGGTCCGGTCCGCGGATGGCATCCGCGGTCGCCTTGCCCAGGCCGGGCCAGGAGAAGACGGCCTCGACGGCGATCGCCCCGGAGAGCACGAATCCAAAGTTGATCGCGGTCAAGGTCACCACCGGGAGCAAGGCGTTGGGAACCGCATGACGGTTCCTGACCACCACATCCCTCAAACCCTTGGCCCGAGCGACGGTTAGATAGTCCTCGCCCATCACGTCGAGCAGTGAGCTCCTGGTGACCAGGGTGTACTCCCCCAAGTAAGCCAGGGTCAATGTGAGCGCGGGTAAGAACATGTGGTGGAGTTGATCGAGGAGGAGAGCCAGGCCGGTCTCGTTGGTGCCAGGGTCGGTGATCCCCCCCACCGGAAACCATCCCAACACCACTGCAAAGATCAGGAGGAGGATCATGCCCAACCAGAAGTCGGGCATGGCGTAGAAGACCATGGTCCCCGAAGTGATGCTGTGGTCCTTCCAGGTGTTTCGACGC
>DATDJH010000375.1:0-2838 GCA_036520635.1 Acidimicrobiia bacterium | reverse complement strand
CGGGCGGCGAGGAACTGACTGACGATGTAGTCGCCAATGCCAACTGTCCTCGCCCCTCCGAGGAGGGCAGGGGTCACATAGGTCCCCAGCGACGGGATGAACACCAGGATCGATCCAGCTATCACCCCGGGCAGCGACAGTGGCAGGGTCACCTTGCGAAAGGCGGTCCAACCGTTGGCGTAAAGATCGCGCGCGGCCTCCACCAGCCTCCAGTCCATCCTCTCGAGTGAGGCGTATAGGGGGAGGACCATGAAGGGCATGAAGCCATAGACGAGGCCAATGAGCACTGCAGTGTTGGTGAACAACAAACGGATCGGCTCACCCCCCAAACTCTGACTCAACTGCGACAGCGGACCGTCCGAGCCGAGCAGAATCCTCCAGGCGTAGGTTCGAACCAGGAAGTTGGACCAGAACGGGATCATCACCAGGATCAGCAAGATGTTGCGGGCGCGGGGCGTACGGGTGGCGATGTAGAAAGCCAACGGATACGAGAACAGCAGGCAGATCGCAGTGGTGACAGCAGCGAGCACGAATGACCGAATGAAGATCGCCAGGACGTCAGCGGTGAACAGACGCTTGTAAGAGTCGAGATTCCAGTCGGCGAGGACTGTCTGGCCCGTCGACGATCTGGTGGCAAACGAGTAGACGAAGACGAGCACCAGGGGAATCGCGAAGAAGAGGATGAGATAGAAGGCACCGGGTAGTGAGAAGAGAAAGCCCCGACGCGACTCGGCCCGACTCGCCGACTGCTCCAACTCTGGCGTGACCTCGGTGGTCGTCATCAGGCGGTCACAAGGTTTGCCGCCTCCGGGCTCCACACCAGGTATGCCTCGTCACCAACGTCGTACAGCTCCACCCCGGGCCGATTCTCCTCCTTGACTTCGATTTGGGTGCCTAGACCGGCATCAACGTCGTAGAAATAGACATCGCCAAAGTACATCCGTCTGGTCACCCGGACCCGGAGCTGGTTGTGGCCCGCGGGTAGCTCCTCGTCGACGTCGAACAGCGCCAGACGCTCCGGCCGCAGGGCCAATGTCACCTCACTACCTGGCAAGGCTTCACCGCAGGGGACCCCAACTTCAAGTCCGTTGCCTAAACGTGCGCTGTCGGGTCCCAGGACGGTGATTGACAGAAGGTTGATCTCGCCGATGAAGTCTGCAACGAACCGTGAAGTCGGCGTTTCGTAGATGTCCTCCGGCCGCCCGACCTGGAGCAATTTCCCCTCACTCATCACGCCGATCCGGTCGGACATGGTCAGAGCCTCTTCCTGGTCGTGGGTGACATAGATGAAGGTGATCCCGACCCTGGTCTGCAGGTCCTTGAGCTCAACCTGCATCGCCTGGCGCAACTTGAGGTCGAGAGCGCCAAGGGGCTCATCCAACAACAGGACTTCGGGCTCGTTGACCAGTGCCCGAGCGAGGGCCACTCGCTGTTGCATGCCTCCCGAGAGCTGGTTCGGCTTTGCGTCGGCACGTTTGCCGAGTTGGACCTGATCGAGCACCCGCTTCACCCTCCCGGCGACCTCCGATTTCTCCACCTTCTTCATCTGGAGGCCGAAGGCAACGTTCTCGGCCACCGTCATATGCGGGAAAAGGGCATAGGACTGGAAAACGGTGTTGATCGGTCGCTCGTTGGGGGGATTCAGCGCCATCTCCACCCCATGGACCCGGATGCTGCCCTGGGTGGGAAACTCGAATCCGGCGATCATGCGGAGCGTGGTGGTCTTGCCACACCCCGAAGGGCCGAGCAAGGAAAAGAATTCGCCGTCGTTGATGCGGAGGTCCAACCCATCGACCGCCACAAAGTCATCGCTGAAGCGCTTAGTGACACCGCTCAACTCAACGGCCGCGTTGACCATCAGTCCTCCTCGTAAACCACCTGTCCGCCCACAACCGTCATTGCGACTCTTGCATCCCGAATCGGCCCGAACTGGAACGGATCCCGATCTAGGACCACCAGGTCGGCGAGCATACCCACGGCGACTGTCCCGGAGTCGACCTCGCGGTGGTTGACCCAGGCCGAGCCTGAGGTGAACCCGGCGAGCGCGTCGACAAGGTTGATCCGCTCATCGGGGTTGAGTGGCGGATGGCCTGGATCGGTCCAATTCAACCGATTCACGGCCATGTCACTTTGAGCCAGGACATTCGCGGTCGAAACCGCCCAATCCGAGCCCATGGCCAGGGTGGCCCCGGCTCGCAGCAGGCTCCCGAACGGGTATTGCCACATCGTCCGCTCCGGGCCAAGGAAGGGCTGGGTCAGTTCGAGCTGATCCTGGCCGTTGCCGGCCCAAAGGGCCTGGGCGCTGACCGCAACGCCCAATTTGCCGAAACGGTGGAGGTCGTCGGGGTGGACCACCTGTACATGACAAATCGTGTGCCTCGCCGCCGACCAGCCATTGGCCATTCGCGCCGCCTCAACCGCATCGAGGGAATTCCGAACGGCAGCGTCGCCTATCGCATGGAAGTGGCATGAGAATCCGCGCCCATCAAGGGCGACGACAATCTCCTTCAACTCGCCGGGGTCGATGAAGTCGATCCCGCGGTTGGCCGTGATGGCTCCGGTCTCGTCGAGGTAGGGCTCGAGCATGGCGGCCGTTTGGGTTTCGACTACTCCGTCGGCCATCAACTTGACGGCCACCGGCTGGTAGCGGCCAATCCCTTCCCCTCTCATCCGCTCCAGATCTTCGATCTGATCGAGTCCCCGATGTCGATCCCACCACAAGGCACCAACCGCAGTGCCTCGTAGCTGGTCACGCTGGGCAAGGGCCCGGTAGGCGGCGTGGGCCAACTGATCGACGTGGGTGTCCTGCCACCCGGTGATCCCCTTGGAGAGCATGTA
>DATDJH010000374.1:0-4230 GCA_036520635.1 Acidimicrobiia bacterium | reverse complement strand
ATCACCAGACCTTCGGTCTTGTCGTTGAGGTCGGTTCCGGTGCCGTGGGCGTTGATGTACTTGACGTCGCCGAGTTCGAGACCAGCGTCGGCGAGCGCGAGGCGGATCGCTCGCTCTGCACCATCGCCGCCAGGATGGGGCGCAGTGATGTGGTGGGCGTCCGCCGTGGATGCTCCACCAAGAACCTCAGCGAGGATGTTGGCCCCGCGATCCTTGGCGACTTCCTCGGCTTCGAGGATGAGGATCGCGGCGCCTTCGCCCATCACGAAGCCATCCCGGTCGACATCGAATGGTCGGGCCGTCCCCGATGGCGATAGCGCGCGGGCCGCACTGAATCCTGCTGCCGCCGACTTGCGGGCCGCCGCCTCGGTTCCACCGGCAACGGCGGCGTCGGCATAGCCCCACTGGATCTGACGAAGGCCGTCGAGAATCGATTGGGCTCCCGCCGCGCACGCCACCACGGGTGTGGTGACCTGGCCACCGAAGCCGTACTTGATCGAGATTGCCGCCGCGGCGGCGTTGGCCATCATCATCGGAATCAGGAATGGCGAGGCCCGTGGATCGTCGGCGTCCGAGCTGTGAACCAATATCTCGAGGGACTCCAACCCGCCGATCCCGGTGGCCAGCGAGACTGCAACCCGGTTGGGCTCAACCTCGAGCGGGCCTGAATGCTCGAAAGCCTCGTGGGCGGCCATCATCGCAAACTGGGTGAACCGATCCAGGCGACGGTGCTCGCGCAGCGGGATCCACGGCTCCGGGTCCCAATCTTTGACCAGATAGGGACCAGGCCCGTCAGGCGCGAGTTGCAGACCTTTCCAGAGGTCATCGGTGCCGGTTCCCGGGGCAGCGACGGCTCCAGTGCCGGTCACCACCACTCGCCTTCTGCTCATGTGCTCAATTCTGCCCGATTCGCGGAGTTGGAAACGCAGAACGTTGCAGTCTGCGCATTCCTTCCAGCCATCGGTCGTAGTCGTTGGCCTTGTTCTGGAAGAACCGGGCCACCTCCGGGTGGGGGAGGATCAGGAATCGCTCGGCCTCCAAGCCGGCGACCACCGCTTCGGCCAGCGCCTCCGGTTCGATGGCATCGGGCAGGAGAAGGTCCCGGAATTCGGCGGCCGAATCGAGAAACGGGGTCTTCACTCCCATGGGGCAGAGAGCGCTCACCTTGATGCCCTGGTCGCCGTAGGTAATGGCGAGCCATTCGGAAAAGGCCAGCGCAGCATGCTTGGTCACCGAATACTGCGCCGCTTTGAGGTTGGTGAGTAGGCCGGCCGCCGAAACCGTGGCAAGGAAATAACCGCTGCCCCGAGCCGACCACATTGGGATCAGGCGGCGGGCGGCGTGGATGTGGGACATGACGTTTACTTGCCACATCCGATTCCACTCGTCGGGAGGCGTCTGCTCGTCTCCGGCGAATCCGATCCCGGCGTTGGCGCAGAACAGGTCGATCGGGCCGAAAAGCTCCTCGACCTCGTCGATCAGGCGGTCGTTGTCTTCGGGTCGGGTCACGTCGACCCCGATTGCAACTGCTCCGATATCGGTCGCCACATCCTCTGCCGCCGCGAAGTTGAGATCGGCGACAACCAGCGCATGTGGCTGCTCGCTGGAGAAACGGCGGGCCAGCGCTGCCCCGATCCCGCTACCGGCGCCGGTGATGACGATGACCTTGTCCCGAAGCTCCATGTTCGGAGGCTACGTGGGTGTCAGAACACGGCGTTCTCCAGGATGTCGGCTCCGCCCTTGATCGCCGGGATCAGGCCGTTGGCAGTCGGAAGCAACTGTTCGCCGTAGAACCGGGCGGTTGTGACCTTCTCGGCCAGGAATTCCGGCGTGAAGTCGGAGGGAGCGTCGAGCGCTGCCAGCGCCGCCTTTCCCATGAGCCACCCGCCGACGACGGTGCCGAACTGGCGGAGATAGGGGCTGGCGCCGGCCAGGGCGGACTGGATGTCGCCCGCAGCCAGTCGTTCTCCCAGCCAGGCCGATGACTCGCCAAGCCCTCTGATTGCCCGGGACAACTCGTCTCCGAAGGCGGCCAGCTCTTCGTGGCTGTTCATGGCGATCACCACATCGGTCATCTCGGTGATCAGCGTGGTGACCACCACGCCGTTCTCGAGGGGCAGTTTGCGAAGAACGAGGTCGATGGCCTGGATCCCGTTGGTGCCCTCGTAGATGGGCGCGATCCTCGAGTCACGAAGGTATTGGGCGGCGCCCGTCTCCTCGATGTAGCCCGCTCCTCCGTGCACCTGGATGCCGAGCGAGGCGACTTCCACTCCGATGTCGGTCGACCACGCCTTCACGATCGGGGTGAGGAGGGCGAGCCGGTTTCCCGCCGCTTGACGGCGCTCCTCGGTCTCACCGTGGAGCTGGTGATCGGCCTCAGCCGCTGCGACGTAGAGAAGGCACCGGGTCGCTTCGACGTATGCCTTCATCGTCAGCAGCATCCGTCGAACGTCGGGGTGCTCGATGATCGGGACCCGACCTGCCCCGGTTGTTCCCACCGCTCGACCCTGGACCCGGTCTCTCGCGTATTGGAGGGCCCGTTGATAGGCCCGCTCTCCGATTGACACTCCCTCCATGCCCACCCCGATGCGGGCTGCGTTCATCATCGTGAACATGTTGCGCATGCCGGCGTTCGGCTCCCCCAGGATGTGCCCGACGGCGCCCTCCCCGGCGTCACCGAAGGAGATCACGCAGGTCGGGGAGGCGTGGATGCCGAGCTTGTGCTCCAGGGAGACGATCTTGTAATCGTTTCGCGGCCCTGGTTCTCCCCTGTCGTCGGGAATGAACTTGGGCACTACGAACATCGAGATGCCCTTGGTGCCCGGGGCAGAATCGGGGAGACGGGCCAGAACAAAGTGGACGATGTTGTCGGTCAGGTCCTGATCGCCCCAGGTGATGAAGATCTTGGTGCCGAAGAGCCGGTACGTCCCGTCGTCCTGGGGCACTGCCTTGGTGCGAAGTCCACCGAGATCCGACCCAGCTTCGGGCTCGGTGAGATTCATGGTGCCGCTCCACTCCCCACTCACAAGCTTCTCCATGTAGGTGCCCCGGAGCTCTTCCGAGCCATGGACGCGAAGGGCCTCCACCGCCGCATGGGTCAGGGTCGGACAGAGGCTAAAAGCGATGTTCGCGGACTTGAACATCTCCTCGATGACCACTCCGACCAGTATCGGCAGCCCGCCGCCTCCCCACTCTTTGGGGATGTGGACGGAAGCCCACCCCGCTTCCACGTACTTCCGATACGCCTCCTTGAAGCCGTCGGGGGTGCGCACCGTTCCGTCGTCGGTCAAGACCGACCCCTGGCGATCCCCGATCTGGTTGAGAGGAGCGATGACTTCGGAGAAGAAGCGCCCGGCCTCTTCGAGAATGCCGGCGACGGTTGCGGGGTCAGCGTGCTGGTAGCCGTTCAGTTTCGAGACCGCTTCGAGGTCGGCCACGTGATTCAGTGCGAAGTTGACGTCATCGAGGCGAGGGGCGTATTCGGCCATGGCTCAAAGGCTAAACCACCCCTGCCAAATTGGGTTCAGGAGGTCCGTATCTGACCCCTGTTGCAGCCAATTACGAAGGGGGTGCGGCGGCGAGCAGCCCATCGACGAGATCCGGCAGCACCTCTCCGATGCCGGCGTCGACCTTGGCGGTGGCCAGGTTGTCGGCCTCGGTCTCCCCGCGGTTGATGATCACGATCGGCAGCGAACGGTGCGCCGCACGAAAGACGACGTCCGACGCCGGCCAGACTGCAACCGTCGAGCCGACCACGAGAAGGGCGTCGGCGATCGCCAGAAAGATCATTGCCTTTCGCATCTCCTCATCGGGGAGCATCTCGCCGAACATGACGGTTCTCGTCTTGACCATCCCGCCGCAATCGGGACAGGTCGGGTCTTCGTCGCCCGCTTCTACCCAGCCGAGGACCTCTTCGGTGGGCCAGGTCCGGTCGCAGTCCAGACAGTGGCTCTCTCTGACATTGCCGTGCAGTTCGGCGACCATGTCGTCGTCCAATCCCGATCGATGGTGAAGGCCGTCGACGTTCTGGGTCACGACACCGGCGAGGCGTCCCGCGTCGGCCAGCCGCTTTATCGCGAGATGGCCATGGTTCGGCTCCACCTGTGATCTGGCCCCCCATAGCTCACCGTCGAGATGCATCCGCCAGCCGCGCTTTCGCAGGTCGGAACTGGCCCGGAAGCGATCGATGTGAAAGTCCTCGGGATCCACCTTGGTCCACAGCCCGTCAGG
>DATDJH010000373.1:0-5272 GCA_036520635.1 Acidimicrobiia bacterium | reverse complement strand
CGTTGGGGACTGCTCAACACCATGGTGTTTACCCACCTCCCCTCCAACCTGTTACTGGCCTCGGTCGCCTTCGCACCGAGCCTCGGGGTGGCCGCGGCACTGCTTTTTGCCCGCTCGTCCCTGTCCCAAATGGATGTGCCTACCCGTCAGGCGTACGTCATGCTCCTCGTAACACCGGAGGAACGAACCGCTGCCACCGCCTACACCAACACTGCCCGCTATCTGGTGCGCCCGATCGGGCCGCTGGTGGCCGGCATGACCGTTACCACCGTCGTAGGAGCGCCGTTCTTGATCGCAGGACTTCTGAAATGTGTCTACGACCTGGCCCTATGGAGATGGTTCCGAACGATCCCGCTGGCAGCGGAAGAGCCCGCAAAGGACTGATGACACGATGGTGCCCATAGGATGCCCCACCGATGGTTGCCTCGAATTCCCCACCTCCCAGGAAACAGCGGTTTGGAGCGCTCAGCGTTCTCCGCTTCCGTCGCTTCGAGCTCAGCCCGAAGAAGCGACGCCTGCGTCGGGGGGTCTCCGTCGCCGACCTGCGTGCGATCGCCAAACGGCGGCTTCCACACGGCGTGTTCGACTACATCGATGGGGGGGCCGAGGACGAACTGACCCTCGCCGCCAACACCGATGCCTACCGCCGCGTGACCTTCAGACCACGGGTCCTCCGTGACGTCGGTGAGATCGACACCTCTTCGACACTCCTCGGAAAGCCAATCTCGATGCCGCTGGTTCTCGCTCCCACCGGGTTCACCAGGATCGCCGATCCCCAAGGTGAACTGGCCGTGGCCCGAGCTGCGGAGCGAGCCAAGATTCCCTACGCGCTGTCGACATTGGGGACCAGATCAATCGAAGAGCTCGCGGCAACCGGAGCTTCACGCCTCTGGTTCCAGCTCTATGTATGGAAGGACCGCGGGCTGGTGTCCGATCTCGTACAACGGGCCGCTGCGGCCGGCTACGAGGCGCTATGCCTCACCGTCGATGCTCAGTGGTTTGGCAGACGTGAGCGCGACGCCCGGCGAGGCTTCACCCTCCCGCCCAAACTCGGCCCTTCCACCCTCTTCGACGGAATCGTCCATCCGGGCTGGACCTGGCAATTCCTGACCTCAGAGCCAATCATCTTTGCAAACGTGGTTGGCCGTGAGGTTGGAGCCGGGGAGGAGGCGATCACGCTCGCCGAGTACGTGGCACAGCAGTTCGACCGCGCGCTGTCCTGGAAGGACGTCGAATGGCTCCGCGGGATCTGGAACGGGCCGATCGTGATCAAGGGGATCCAGACCGTGGCCGACGCCGTCATCGCGGCCGACGCAGGGGTTGAAGCGATCGCGCTGTCTAATCATGGCGGTAGGCAGCTCGACTCGGCCCCCACGCCCATCGACTTGCTCCCTGAAGTTGCCGCGGCGGTCAGTGGTCGCACCGAGATCATCTGTGATGGCGGAGTGAGAAGGGGCAGCGACATCGTCAAGGCCCTGGCCCTGGGCGCGAATGCCTGCATGGCCGGTCGTGCCTACATGTACGGACTCGGGGCCGCCGGTGAAGAAGGCGTGGATCACGTCCTCAACCTGTTGTCGACAGACCTGAAACGAACGATGGCACTGGTCGGGTGCAAGACCATCGGAGACATCGGGCCCGAATACGTGTCTCTCGAAGGTCGCTGAGTTATCGGCCCTGCGCTCGGCGGCGGGCCCCTTCAACGACGAAACCCATATCCCGCGCCCCTTCGCCGTCGGCGATTAGCTGTTCGACGACCTCGAGGGTTCGCTCCAGTTGAGGCATCGGCACACCCAACTCCCTGGCTTGATCGAGCGCTAGGCGTATGTCCTTGCGAGCAAGGTCGAGGGTGAACATCACTGGCGCCTCATCTGGATTGAGGTATTGCGGTGTCCGGTACTTGACCAACGGTGCCCCAGCCGCGCTCCGAGTCAATATGTCCAGTGAGATCTCGGGCTTGACACCGGCCCGCTCCGCGAGGACGACACCTTCGGCCACCGCCTCATTGAGCCCGTAGAGAATCGAGTTGACCGTCAGCTTCAAAGCGGCGGCCGAGCCGGAAGGTCCGACCTGCACGGGCGTTCCCATGGCTTCGAGCACGGGCCTCACCTGCTCGAACTGGGAATCGGTGCCACCCACCATGATCAAGAGTTGCGCCTCCCTCGCGGCTGGCGTGCTTCCTGACACCGGGGCATCGACGAATGACGATCCGGCTGCCTCAACTCGGTCCCGCACCTGCTGCACCGCTTCGGTCCCACTGGTGCCCATGTCAATGGCAACCGACCCAGCTGCCAAACCTTCGAGAACCCCACCGGGATCGGTGTAGGCCTCGACGAGCGCGTCGCCGTCGGCAAGCATTGACACCACAAAGTCGCAGCCTTCGGCCAACTCCCTGAGAGTCGGCATCGCCGATCCACCGTGCTCGGTTGCGAACTCTTCGGCGACAGCTTGAGTGCGGTTGTAAATCCGCATCGGGAATCCAGCCCGGGCGACGTTGGCAGCCATCAGGCTGCCCATCCGACCCAGCCCGATGAATCCGACGGTCGGTCGATCCCTCACTACATCATCGGAGGTCATTGTCTCGTTAGTCCTTAGTGCCGTCAGCGACCGGTGACCGGGCCTCGTAGCCGGCCGCGTCACGAGAGCCGGCGCCGGCCCACAACCAAATGAGGACCGCATCCTCGGACGCGGAGGTGTTGCGGAATCCGTGCCACTGGCCCTTCTTGGTGTGGATCACATCGCCAACCTTCATCGGGATCTCGTCGTCTCCATCGAGCACGATCCCCTCACCAGCCACCAGGTACTGGATCTCCTCCGCGTTCTGATGGCGGTGCGACTCGTGTCGGGATCCTGGGGTGAACACTGTGCGACCGAACACGACCTCCTGGGCCCCGGCATTCTCCTCGGTGATGAGGAACTGGACCTTCATGTCGATCCATCCCTCGCCTGGCTTCAGACCGTCGGCATAGGTGATCTCGTCGAGATGAACCTTTGTCGCTCGACCATCCTGCATTTCCACCACTCCCTCGAAGCCGATTGACAATGCCGGCCTTGGCGGGATTAAACCAGAGCGATCGATTTCTCCTCGAAACGTCGACCATCGGGAGCGGCCGACGCCCCGACTAGCGTCGCCTCATGGTGCCATATTGAGGGCAGCGGTTTACCACGGTCCCAACGATGTTCGATTCGAGCAGGTGGAGGATCCAGTCCCCGGCCCCGGTGAGTTGCTAATCGATGTGGCCACGGTGGGGATCTGCGGCACGGATGTGGCCGAGTACGTCAACGAACCGCACTTCTTTCCAGTCACCGAGCGTCATCCTCACAGCGGGCACCTCGGGCCGACCATCCCCGGCCACGAGTTCTCGGGGTTCGTCTCAGGGGTGGGTGCCGGTGTCGAGGGATTCTCGATTGGCGATCTGGTGGCGTCGGGCGCCGGGGTCGCCTGTGGGGTGTGTCCCCCTTGTGTCCGAGGCGCAACCAACTTGTGCACTTCGTACTGGACGGTCGGTCTCCATACTCATGGAGCCATGGCCGAGAAGGTTGTGGTGCCTGCATCCTGTTGCCTCAATGTCGCCGACTCCAACATCGCGCCGGATCTGGCGGCTCTAGCCCAGCCCATGTCGATTGCGCTTCATGCGGTGCGTCGCGGCCGCCTCAGCGCGGACGACCTGGTTCTGATCGTCGGAGTGGGCGGAATCGGGAGCTTCCTCACCTATTGCGCCTCCGCTCAGGGAGCCGAGGTCATCGCAGTCGATCTCGATCAGGGCCGTCTCGACATGGCGATGGCCCTTGGAGCCACAAGAGCATTGCTGGTGTCGGCGTCCGATGAGCCGGGCGACCGATTGATTGACGGCGACAGGCAGCCGACACTCGCCTTCGAGTGCACAGCCGCTCCGGGGCCTTTGAAGATGGCGATCAGGGTCGTCGCCGATAACGGCAGGGTGGTGGTCGTTGGTCACCAGCCTCGCCCGATCGAATTCGACTTCAAAGTGCTCACGTTCGGGGAGAAGGAAATGATCGGGACCATGGCCCACGCCTATGCCGCGGACTTCAACGACGCGGTTGACCTGGTGAACAGGCGTCCCGACGTGTGGTCCCATCTGGCGCCGACGGTGCACCCGCTCGAAGATCTGGTGACGGCGGGGCTACTTCCGATGGCCGAGCATCGGCAGAACCAGGTCAAGACCCTCTTCGACCCTTCGCTTCGGGAGCCGCGACCGATTCATACGCGGACCTAGTCAGTCCGACTGCTTCTTTCCCACGACAGCCCGAAGACCCGCCGGGAATTGCTCGCTACCGAAGGCGGGAAGGACTTCGGCGGTCACGGCGTAGTCAGCTAGGAAGGTCGGGATAAGCGTGGTGTCGACGAGGACGTTGTGATGGGTCTCATCGTCCCGGCGCCAGGAGCCGTCGTCATTGCGGAGGAAGGAAGCGATCTGGCGATCGAACTGATTGGGGGCGGGGACCGAGAACATCGTGATGATCGCCCAATCGTCGCCGACCCGGGCGCTGGGTGGGGCGTCCATCCTGGCACGGCCCCACTCGAGGTCACAGATATCGACGGCAAGCACGCCGCCGGGCCGCAAAGCCATTGCGCATGCCACCAGGGCCCGGTCGACCTCACCTTCGTCAGCCAGATAGTTGAGTGGGTGGCCGGTGGAGACGATTGCATCAGCCATCGGGATCGGATCATCCGGCAAGACCAACTGTCGAAGGTCGGCCTCGGGCACATACTCACGAGCGAGGTCGAGCATCGCCGGGGAGGCGTCGGTCGCAATAACTCGATGCCCGGCATCGACCAGGTACCTGGTGAGACGACCGCTCCCGCAACCCAACTCCACGACCAACCCGCCCCGTTCCAGGACAGGCTCGAGGTGATGAAGGATCCCCGGGGCACACATGTCGGCGTGGAACCCGAAGCCCTTGTGATGCACCGCTGAGAGGTCAGACCTGTAATAGCCGCCGTCCACCGATCAGATCCTTCTGTTTATAGGTTGGCTACCGAGACCACGTCCCCGGCGCTGCTGACGACACCGCCTGCCACCTCTCGGGTGAGGGCGAAGCCGGCGACGTCGGCAGTCCAGGTGAAACGTGAGGGACCCGGCTCATTTCCAAGCACTCCGGCTGAGATCGCTACTTCATCTGGGGTTATCACCCACAACTGATAAGTGCGGTCGGCACCCAAAGGCTCCAGCTCGGACGGAATGACGTAGCCATCGCCGTCGGCGGTGAGAACGACCTGGCCGACCGTCCCCGACTCGGTAGTGAACTCGGT
>DATDJH010000372.1:0-3664 GCA_036520635.1 Acidimicrobiia bacterium | reverse complement strand
CGGGAGGTTGGCAGCCACGGTCTGACCCCAGATCTGGCCGAAGATGAACGGGAACTGGCTGAGGATCGAAACGAAGATGATCAGAGACATCCCGTTGCCAACCCCGCGCTGGGTGATCAACTCGCCGAGCCACATCACCATCGCGGTACCTGCCGTCATCGTCAGGACAACCAGGATCACCCGACCAGTCGTGTAGTTCGGGATCAGGTCGATCCCGTTGGTGAACCGCCCGACATGGAAGAGGTAGGTGAAGCTGGTGGACTGGATGAGGGCAAGGATCACCGTCAGGTAACGGGTCCATTGCGTGATCACTTTGCGTCCGGACTCACCCTCATCCTGGAGAGCCTGCAATTTGGGGATCACCACTGTCAGCAGCTGAAGAATGATCGAGGCCGTGATGTAGGGGATGATTCCCAGCGAGAACACCGAGAAAGACTCCAGTGCCCCACCCGAGAACAGGTTGAGGAGACCGTAGATGCCGCCCGCCTCCTGTTGGGACTGGAAGAGCTCGACAGCCTGCAGGTCGATTCCGGGGACGGGGATCGTGCATCCCAGCCGGTAGACACCGAACATCGCCAGTGTGAACAGGATCTTGGTCCGGAGATCCGGGACCTTGAACATGTTGCGGTAAATGGTGAGCATTGCTTGTCTCAGGTCTCAGGTCATAAGTCTCAGGCTGACGCCGAAGAGATCAGATCGCGCCCCATAGCTTGCCCTGTTTTCTGGCTTATGACTTGCGACTTGCGACTTGCGACGTTCATGAAATGACCTCCACCGTCCCACCGGCGTCTTCGATCTTCTTCTTGGCCGCTGCACTGAAAGCATGCGCTTTGACCGTGAGGGCCTTTCCGATCTCGCCCTGGGCCAAAACCTTGACCCGGCCCTTGTGACGGATCATGCCCCGGTTTCGGAGCTCCTCGGGAGTCACCTCGCTGCCCGCGTCGAAAGTGTCGAGCGCAGCCAAGTTCACGATCGCGAACTCTTCCTTGTTCGGGTTCTTGAACCCGGGAAGCTTGGGTAGGCGCATCGCGAGAGCGGTCTGACCACCCTCGAACCCGGGCCGCAGAGTGTTACGAGCCTTGAGACCCTTGGTCCCACGACCAGCGGTCTTCCCGCGTCGCCCGCCTTCGCCGCGACCAACCCGAATCCGCTCCTTCTTGGAGCCGGGTGCAGGCTTGAGGTCGTGCAGTTTCAGTTGCTTCTTCTCGTCAGCCATTCTCAGACCTCTTCCACTTCCACCAAATGTCGAACGCTGTGCAGCATCCCGCGCAGAGTCGGGCTGTCCGTGTGCTCCCGGGTTTGGTTCAGCTTGCGAAGGCCGAGAGACTCGACCGTCGCCCTTGTTTTCGGTTTCTCACCGATCACGGACCGCCTCAAAGTCACTTTCACTGTCTTGGTCGCCATCGCAGAACTCACTTGGTGTGGGCACGGAGTGACTCCGTGCCTCTATATGCAGCCAGGAGCCCGGGAGGAACGATGTCCTCGGCCTGCTTGCCACGGAGCCGGGCGACGTCGTCGGGACGACGCTGGTTGGTGAGAGCATTCATCGCTGCCTTCGCCACATTGAGATGGGTCGGCGAGCCGAGCGACTTGGCGAGAGCATCCTTGACGCCGGCTGCCTCCAGGATTTGGCGGACTGCTCCACCAGCGATGACACCGGTTCCCGGGGCTGCCGGCTTGACCAGCACCTTCGAGGCCCCGTGCTCACCGGTCGTGGTGTGGACCACGGTCTGGCCGGCCATAGCAATGGGGACCATCGCCCGCCGGGCGCTCTCCATCCCCTTTTGGATGGCGGCCGGGACTTCTTTGGCCTTGCCGTATCCGATCCCAACCTTGCCATTGCCGTCACCAACGACGACCAAAGCGGTGAAGCTGAAACGGCGACCACCCTTGACCACCTTGGCGACACGGTTGATCTGAATCACCCGCTCGTCGTACTGGTTTTGCTCTTGGGCCATTTCAGAACTCCAATCCTGATTCGCGGGCGGCGTCGGCGAGAGCCTTGACCTTGCCGTGGTACTTGTATCCGCCGCGGTCGAAGACGACGGTGCTGACGCCGGCGTCCTTGGCCCGTCCTGCCAGCAACTCACCCACCTTGGCCGCGGTCGACATGTTCAAAGTCGAGCCCTTCAGGTCGGTCTCGTGTGAGGAGGCCGAAGCCAGGGTCTTGCCGACGGTGTCGTCGATGACCTGTGCATATATGTAGCGATTGCTGCGGAATACCGCGAGACGGGGGCGCTCTCCAGTGCCCCGCACCCGCTTGCGGACCCGGGTATGGCGTCGGGACCGAGCATCCTTTCGGGAGCCGTTCATCACTTACCTGCCTTCCCGGCCTTGCGACGCACGTGCTCGCCGGCATAACGAATTCCCTTGCCCTTATAGGGCTCGGGGGGACGAATCTTGCGAATGTTGGCAGCGACCAGGCCGACCTGTTCCTTATCGATCCCGGAAACCACGATGCGAGTCGGCTCGGGGACCTCGAAGGTGATCCCTTTCGGTGCAGGGACGTCGACCGAGTGACTGAACCCCACCAGTAGCTCGATGTCTTCGCCTTTGAGTGAGGCGCGATAGCCGACGCCTTGGATCTCGAGGACCTTGCTGAAACCCTCCGAAACTCCGACCACCATGTTGGAGAGAAGGGCGCGCGACAGACCGTGCAAAGCCCTCGACTCGCGGGTGTCGTCCTCGCGACCGACGGTGACCACACCATCGTCCATCTGGAAGCTCACGCGATCGGTGAACTCGCGGGACAACTCGCCCCGGCTGCCTTTGACGATCACCTTGGTCCCCTTGATGTCGATATCGACACCAGAGGGCACGGTGACCGGCATCTTGCCTACACGACTCATTTCACCAAACCTCACACACGATCTCGCCGCCCAACCGGCGGCGACGGGCTTCACGGTCAGGAAGCAGGCCCTGGCTCGTCGAGACCACGGCAACGCCGAGCCCGCCGAGAACCCTCGGGATCTCACTGGCACCCCGGTAGATACGGTGTCCCGGCTTGGAGATGCGCTTGATACCGCCGATGGCTGGCTGACGTCGGGCGCCGTAGCGGAGAACGAGCTCCAACTCGGGTACGGGACTGCTGTCCTTGACGTCGAAGCGGTCGATGAAGCCCTCGTCTTGGAGGATCCGGGCAATACCCACTTTCATCTTCGAGGCGGGCATCGCAACCCGCTCGTGGCCAACCGCCACGGCGTTGCGGATCCGGGTAAGCATGTCTGCGATTGGATCGTTGACCATTACCAGGACGCCTTTCTGACACCGGGCAGCTCGCCCTGCGACGCCAGTTGGCGAACACAGATGCGGCACATCCCGAAATCACGCAAGTAGGCGCGGGAGCGACCACACCGCTGACAGCGGTTGTAGCCGCGCACCTTGAACTTCGGAGTTCGCTTCGCCTTGGCAACTAGAGATTTCTTAGCCATTCATTTCTCCTTCAGACCCCCGTGGTTGCCTTGCGGAACGGGAATCCGTAGGCATCGAGCAACGCCTTGGCGTGCTCGTCGTTGGTGGCGGTGGTGCAGATGGTGATGTCCATCCCCCGTGTCGATGAAACCTGGTCGAAGTCGATCTCGGGAAAGATCAACTGCTCGGTGACTCCGAAGCTGTAGTTGCCCCGGCCGTCGAAAGAAGTGGCGTTTAGGCCGCGGAAGTCACG
>DATDJH010000371.1:0-3065 GCA_036520635.1 Acidimicrobiia bacterium | reverse complement strand
CACCGCTTGGGCCTTGGCGAGCTGCTCGGCTGAGATGGTCGTGGTCGTACTGCCCTGGGTCGTCGCTGTGGTCGAGGTCTCGCCGGACGATCCTTCGGTGGTCGTGGTCGTACTGCCCTGGCTCGTAGCTGTGGTCGACGTCTCACCGGATGGTTCTCCAGCATCTGCACATGCCGAGATGACCATGCACGCGGACCAAGTCATTAAGGCCAGACGCACCCAAAAGCCTTTCGTCGAATACCGGTCTTGACCATAGGCTGGTCGGCTACGCCATCAAGGCGAATACGGTCCCGGCAGTTGATGCCTCGGATTATCGACGCCGGGATGCGTCAGCTGGCCGCCACCGGCTGGATCCAGAATCGGGCTCGAATGCTGGTCGCTTCTTTCCTTGTGAAAGACCTGCTGGTCGACTGGCGGATCGGGGCGAGGCATCTGCGTAGGCATTTGCTGGATGGCGACATCCCGCTCAAACTGCGAGCGTGTTGCCAAATACCAGCCACGCGAGGAGGGACTTGGCGACGAGGCTGAGCAGGATGTAGGTCGATTCGCCGAACACGTAGTTCGACCACCTGCCGACCTTCTTGTACTGAAGCACCATGACGATGGCGAAGACGTTGAAGAGCAAGAACATGGAGAAGAAGATCCAGTACACGAAGCCGGGTGGTGACGCCTCGAAGCCCGGGCTGAACAGATATATCGCGATGGCAATCCAGGGAATCGCTCCGGCGAGCACCCCGAACCAGTAGGAGAGCCAGCTAACCGATTCCCCGGGCGTCTCGTACCTCTCCTGGAGAAGCCCGAACAGGATCATCGAGGCGTTGACACCGGCAATGGCGATCAAGGCTGCGACGTCGGCGATCCCTACCAGCATCGCGATCAGCACCACCATCACCGAGGATGAGAATGAGTATTCGATCCATCTGGCGTAGTTCCTCTGGCTCTCGAGATTCCTCAGATACCAAGGAAACACTCCGGGCAGACTGATCGTGAGGTGAGCGACGGCGGACATGAACAGGAAGATCGCGACCCCCCAGGCGATGCTCACAGCGAAGAGCGGCTCGATCGACGGATCGGCGGCGCCCGGGATGCCGGTCATGTAGGTCGCCACGACCGGGAGAGTGAAGTCGTTGGCAAGGATGAGCACTATCACGCCCTGAATGGCGTGGAGCGCTCCCATGCCCAGGTTGTAGCCACGCAGTCTGGCCGCGGGAATTGATGTCACGGTTGTCATATCCCCCCATTCGTACCCCTCTCCCTGGACGGATGACAGGGCAAAAGGCCCTTTTCAGCCCCTCGTTTCCGGTCCTACCTCGTGAGCGTTGACCGCCTCGCCGATCGTGGGAAAGAAGTTCACCTCCCCGATCCTGTCGTAGACGCCGTAAGCCTTGAGACGGTCCTTCACCGGGCCCTTGAGCCCGGCAAACGCGAACGACAGGCCTCGCCGATCGAGATCGTCGAGCACCCCGACCAGCACTTCGGCCCCGGTGGTGTCGATATCGGTGATGGCAGCACCGGCCACCAGGACACGGTCAATTGGCCGCGACGCCCCCTCCAGCAGATCGTGGAGCAGGCGACCAAAGGTAGGCGCGTTGGCGAAAAAGAGCGGTGCGTCGAATCGAAGGATCAACAACCGCGGAATCGTCTCTCCCTCGGGATGACGCTCCCGATCGTGGTACCCCTTCAGTCCGTTCACCCGGACCAACTCGGCGCTGTGGGGATGCCAGGCCCGTCTTATGAAATTGGCCAGGGAGAGGACAACGGCGATCAGGATCCCCTCCAGCACCCCGATGAGGACCACCCCTAGGAAGGAGCCGAGCGAGAGCAGGAACTCAGAGCGCCGGACCGACCACAGCCAGCGGACCGCGGCGCCGTCGAAGATGATGAAGGAGGCAGCGATGACAATGGCAGCAAGGGTCGCCGCAGGCAGATTGGCTAGCAGCCCAGGCGCCCACACGAGCATTGCGAGCACGCCAACGGCAGCCACCACCCCGGTGAGCTGCGTTTTCGAGCCGACCGAGACCGCAACGGCAGTCCTCGATGAGCTGGCACTGGTCGGGAACCCTTGGAGCAGCCCGGAGAGGATGTTGGCCGCTCCAAGCGCTTTCGCCTCCGAGTTCGGTTTCGAGCGCCCGCCGGCCCTCAACGCCATCGCACTGGAGAGGGCGCCCGTATCGGCAAAGGAGATCAACGCCACACCGAGCCCGCCGATGATGAGTGCCCGCAGATCGTTGACATCCACTCCGGGAAACACGAATGCCGGTGCACCCTGGGGCATGGCCCCGACCGTTTCGACCACTCCAGAAAGGTCGAACAGCGCCATGCCGGCGAGCGACCCAATCACAGCCACGAGGACCCCTGGAGCCCCTGGCCAGAGCGTCCTCGCAACCTGGATCAGGGTGATGGTGAGAATCGAGAACACCATGGCAGCGAAGACGATCTGGCCGTCAACTACTGCCTCGAAGGTGGCGACCAAGGTTGAAAGCGTGGTGTCGGCGTCTACGGAGAAGCCCAATGCCTTGGGTAGCTGGGATATCAGAACGACAACCGCGATCCCGTTGAGGTAGCCGATCCGAACCGGCTTGGAGAGAAGCTCGGTAACGACCCCCAACCGGGCGTAACCGGCGACCAGGCAAATCAGCCCGGTGATGAGGCTGAGAGCGGAGGCGAGAACCACCGCAGTGGCGGGGTCGCCCGCAGCCATCGGAAGGACGATGGCGGCGATGATCGGAGCGAGGGACGAATCCGGGCCGAGAACGAGCACGCGGTTGGTCCCGAACACGGCGTAGGCGAGGAGCGCAGCCACCGTTGTATACAGGCCGGTTTCCGGCGGGAGACCGGTCAGTTCGGCATAGGCCATCCCCTGGGGCACCAGCATCGTTGCCAACACCAACCCGGCAATGAGATCGCGAGCCAGATCTTTCCTTCGGTACGAGCGAGCAAGAGAGACGCCCGGGATCCGGCGTAGGAGCCCATCGCCTCTTTCCATCTCTGCTCCCAGGGAAGACTGCAATTCGAAACGCTAAACGGCGCCCAACCAACTCGCAGTGAGGAGTGGTTGATGCCGT
>DATDJH010000370.1:0-2706 GCA_036520635.1 Acidimicrobiia bacterium | reverse complement strand
GCCGGTCGTGGTGCTGCTGCTGTCGATCGTCGTGGTCGTGTCACCCCCGCCGGTCGTGGTGCTGCTGCTGTCGATCGTCGTGGTCGTGTCACCCCCGCCGGTCGTGGTGCTGCTGCTGTCGATCGTCGTGGTCGTGTCGCAATTGTGGTGTGAGCCGCCCTTGGCCGAGGCTTTGCCGTACCCACCTCCACCATCCGGACAGCTATCGGGTTTGGTGGTCGTAGTCGTGCCGTAGTGCCCGGTGCCTGAAGTTGCGCCCGCGGAACTCGGCAACACAAGCATTAACGACAGAGCCAATAACAAGACAGTGGCGATTGCGACGACCAATCGCATCCGCCGCACACTGATCCCCATCGTTGTTCCTATCCCTTCATGTCCATGGGACAGGCCGGTCTCACCACTGGCTTCCCCTCGACCCAGGTGACCGAATACAGGTCGGGGATCAAAGCCTCCCGTTTTCCCTCGTTCGGCCACCTTCGGTGACCGCCAGCGCACAATAACGGCGAGGGGGCGCAAATCGTGGTTTAAACCACATGCTTGTTATTCGCGATCGAAGCAGGGATTTCGCGAGCTGACTTAGCCAGTCAGGTCAGGCTGACTTCTCCGCAGGGCCATCCACGTCGCGGGCCGGGACGAGCGTGGGGTTCACCTTGTCTTCGACCACGTCCCGGTCGATCAAAACCTGCTCGATGTCGGTGCGCGAAGGGAGGTCATACATCGTGTTGAGGAGAACCTCCTCGAGGATCGCTCGCAGGCCGCGAGCACCGGTCCCCCGTTTGAGGGCCTGCTCGGCGATCGCTTCCAGGGCGTCCGAGGTGAACACCAGCTCGACCTCGTCCATCTCGAACATGCGCGCGTACTGCTTGATGAGAGCGTTCTTCGGCTCGGTGAGGATCTGGATCAGGGCCTCCAGGTCGAGATCCTCGACGGTCGCCATCACCGGGAGCCGGCCAATGAACTCGGGGATCAGTCCGTACTTCATGAGATCCTCGGGCATCACCTGGTTCAACAACTCGGTTGGGCGCCCGTCCTTGCGAGAGCGCACGTCGGCGCCAAATCCCACACCCCGTTTGCCGACACGGTTTGCGATGAGATCTTCGAGTCCGCCAAAGGCCCCGGCACAGATGAAGAGGATGTTGGTGGTGTCGAGCTGGATGAATTCCTGATGAGGGTGCTTACGGCCACCTTGAGGCGGGACCGAAGCCTGGGTTCCTTCGAGAATCTTGAGCAACGCCTGCTGGACGCCCTCGCCCGACACATCGCGGGTGATCGAAGGGTTCTCGGCTTTGCGGGACACCTTGTCGATCTCGTCGATGTAGATGATCCCCTGCTGTGCGCGGTTGACGTCGTAGTCGGCCGCCTGAAGCAGCTTGAGGAGGATGTTCTCAACGTCTTCACCGACGTAGCCGGCCTCGGTGAGGCTTGTCGCGTCGGCGATGGCAAAAGGAACGTTGAGTTGGCGGGCCAAGGTCTGAGCCAGAAGGGTCTTGCCGGACCCGGTCGGGCCGATCAGAAGTATGTTTGACTTCTGGAGCTCAACATCTCGCTGGACCTCGCCACTGCGGATCCGCTTGTAATGGTTGTAGACGGCGACCGAGAGCTTTCTCTTGGCTTCTTCCTGCCCGACCACGTAGTCGTCGAGGTATGACTTGATCTCGACGGGCTTGGGGAGCTCGGCGAAGTTGATCTCCTCTGTGGTGGAGAACTCCTCCTCGATGATCTCGTTGCAGAGATCGATGCACTCGTCACAGATGTAGACGCCGGGCCCGGCGATCAGCTTCTTGACCTGCTTTTGAGACTTACCGCAGAAGCTGCATTTCAACAGCTCTCCGCCCTCGCCAAGTCTGGCCATCCGGGTTGAAACCTCCTCCGACTACTTGGAGGCTACCGCGGCAAGCTCCCGGCGGGTGAGAATTCCGTCGATCACTCCGTAATCCTTGGCGGCGTCGGCCAGCATCCAGTAGTCGCGCTCGGTGTCGAGGGCGATCTTGTCGTAGGTCTGGCCGGTGTGTTCGGCGAGGATGTAATTGAGCTGCTCGCGCATCTGCACGATGAGCTTTGCCTGAATCTCGATGTCCGAGGCCTGGCCTTGTGCGCCACCATGTGGCTGGTGGAGCATGACCCGGGCGTGAGGGAGAGCGAACCTCTTTCCCTTGGCCCCACCGGCGAGGATCACCGCAGCCGCGGACGCCGCCATCCCCATGCACACCGTGTTGACGTCGGGCTTGATGTACTGGATGGTGTCGTAGATCGCGAATAGTGAAGTGATCGAGCCTCCGGGCGAGTTGATGTAGAGGAAGATGTCCTTGTCCGGATCCTCCGACTCGAGGTGGAGGAGTTGGGCCATGATCAAGTTGGCGATGGTGTCATCGATCGGGGTCCCGAGGAAGATGATCCGATCCTTGAGCAGGCGGCTATAGATGTCGAAGTAGCGCTCGCCCCGGCTTGTCTGTTCGAAGACGGTGGGGACGACATAGTTCTCGGCTTTCATTCTTCTTCCTCCAAGACTTCGGCCGCTACGACCTCACCCTCGACGGGCTCGGCCTCGACAACCTCGGCTTCGACTTCCGTGACTTCCAAACTCAAATCGATTGGATTGCCGTCTTCGTCCACAGGATTGGCATTCGAGAAGACGACATCCAATGCCCTGTTTCTGAGAATATCACTGGCCAGGGCTAATTCTCGGCCGCTCTCCCTGAAGGCGCG
>DATDJH010000369.1:0-2706 GCA_036520635.1 Acidimicrobiia bacterium | reverse complement strand
GTGTCGCCGCGGTCGTAACGTCTGCGCCGCTCGGGATCGACCAGCACCTCGTAGGCCTCGGCAGCCTCTCGAAACCTTGCTTCCGCATCGGCATCGCCCGGATTGGCGTCGGGGTGCGTAGCCCGCGCCAGACGGCGAAATGCCTTCTTGATCTCCTCGGTGGTCGCGTCCCTACCGACCCCGAGTAGTGAGGAGTAATCCCTCGCCATCTACTCAGTCGGGCTTGGAGCCGATTCGGTCCTCGAGCTCGCGGGAGACCTCCTCGACGGCAGAGATCGCCCTTTTGTAGTTCATCCGCATCGGGCCGATCACGCCAACCGTGCCGCCGGCGCTCCCCGCCTCGTAGCTCTTGGAAACCACGGCAAGGTCGACATCGCGCCCCAGTTGAGCGCCAATTTGGATCGAGGTCCCTGAGGCGCCGGCCACGATTCGCATCACCTCGGCCTCACGCTCGAGGACTTCCAGGACTCGTTGCACTGCGGAGAGGTCCTCCCAGACTCTGGAGAGGCGTTGCGTGCCTCCGACATACACCTCAGCGCCGGACGAGGCTGCGAGATGAAGGCCATCGGTGATGGTCAGCACAGCCTCTCGGGTCGGTTCGTTGAGCTGAGCCATGACCTCGTCTCCCAGTTGGAGATTGAGGCCGAGGTCGCTGCCCACAACCGCTGCACTCACGAGACGCTGCGCCTCTTCGATGTCGAAAGGAGTGACCGGGACCCTGACCCGGCCCCTCTGCTGGAGCACCTGGCCACCCTCGGTGACGACGACGATGAGGATCTGGTCGGCAGTGACCTGCACACTCTGCACCGCTCTCACCCGGTCCCCGACGATCCCCGGCGAGACGACGACTGCGGGAAGATCGGTGATCTCAGCGAGAAGGTCGGAAGTGGCCTTCAACAGCTTGGAAAGCTCGAGATGGACGTCGCCGAACAGGCTGTTGACCTTCGCTTGGGCAGCGGAGCGAAGGCGGCCGGGGCCGAGATGGTCGACGTAGTAGCGGTAGGCGGTGGCCGTCGGGATCCTGCCCGCCGAGGTGTGGGGCTGGACCACCAATCCCTCTTGCTCGAGTGCAGCAAGGTCGTTGCGAACAGTGGCGGTGGAGACCGAGAGATGAGCCTTCTCCACGACGACGCGCGAGCTCACCGGCTCCCCGGTTCGGATGTGCTCCTCCACGAGTGCCCTGAGGATCTCTGAGCGGCGATCTTCGAGCATGCCTACACGTTATCCGGCGTTGGTGGCTCCACCCATCCGACGGGTGCTTCGAGGCCGAGCACAGCACGGTGGACCATGTCGGTGAGCAGCGGCCTTCTCACCACCAGCCGGTCGCCATTCATCTCGATAACCCCGGCCTCCTGGAGCTCCTTTCCTTCCTCCGACGTGACCAGCGACCGAACCCCCGGCCCATCGACGACCCCATCGGCTCGGCGGAGGCCGACAAACAGCCGATCGATCTCGGAGTCCCAGCCTCGCACCGGCTCGGCTCCGGCAATAGGCCGTCTCCCCGCCTCGAGTTCCGAGATGTAGGCCTCCAGACGCCGGACGTTGTGGCTGCGCACGCCATCACGAAACCGGTGCGCCCCGTTGCCATATGCCTCGTACTGGCCCTGGGCCCACACGGTCAGGTTGTAACGGCACTCATGCCCGGGACGGCTCCAGTTCGAGACCTCGTATCGGTGGTAGCCCGCTTCACCCAGCTTGGCCTCGGCCATCTCATACCGATCGGCCTGGACGTCAGGATCCGGGGCAGACGCTCCGGCCATGACCGCTTTGTTGAGTGGCGTCCCCGGCTCGACGGTCAATGCGTAACAGGAGACATGATCCGGCCCGGCTTCGACCGCGCCCTGGAGTGTCCGCTCCCATGAATCGTCGGTCTCCGATGGCGTGCCAAAGATCAAGTCGACCGAGACGCTCGGTATCGATGCGCCGCGGGCAGCGCCGACCGAGGAGATGATCTGTTCGGGCCCATGGCGGCGGCCCAACGCCTGAAGAACACCCCGATCGAAGCTCTGCGCTCCGAAAGAGACTCGGTTGAACCCTGCGCCGGCGACTTCTGCTGCCCGGGCGTCGTCGAAGTCCTCGGGGTTCGCCTCGAGGGAGATCTCCGCCCCATCGCCCAGGCCGTGACGGAGAGACAAGGCCCTCAGGATCCGACCCAGGACCTCCGGATCAACGTGACTGGGGGTCCCGCCCCCGACGTAGACAGAGTCCAGCTCTTCCCAGTTCTCGGACATCTCGATCTCGGAAATCAGAGCCGTCGCATAGCTGTCGATCAGGTGATCGGCGCCCGCCACGACTGCAAAGTCGCAATAGGGGCAAACCGAGGAGCAAAACGGGATGTGGACATAGGCCGACCTCGAACCGGCATAGGCGTCAACAGTGCTCACTCGTCGTCGTCAACGCGGAGGGCGGCGACGAACGCCTCCTGTGGGACCTCGACGGATCCCACCATCTTCATCCGCTTCTTGCCTTCCTTCTGCTTCTGGAGCAGCTTCTTCTTGCGGGTGACGTCACCCCCGTAGCACTGGGCGAGGACGTCTGTGCGCTTGGCCTTGACCGTCTCCCTACTGATCATGCGCCCACCAATGGCGGCCTGGATGGGCACATCGAAGAGTTGGCGTGGAATGAGGGTCCGGAGTCGGCCGGTCATCGCCTTCCCGTACTCCTGGGCCTTGTCCTTGTGGATGATCGCCGAGAATGCATCGACCG
>DATDJH010000368.1:0-7960 GCA_036520635.1 Acidimicrobiia bacterium | reverse complement strand
GACCGGAAATGCGTGATGGAAGCCGTCGTGAAGCCCAAAGGACGGCCGCCCCAACTCCGACTGCAGCGAAGAAGGCGACACCGAAGTACCAGTAGGGGAGCAGCCGCCCATTCCACAATTTCCAACGCTCGCCGCCGAACAGGCTGGGGAACAACTCGGGGAGGACGGTCGGAAGGGGGTAATAGATCAAAGGCAGCAAGGTCGCAGCCATCAATGGCCCGGCCCGCGAGGTGTGACGGCTTGCCCAAATCGCACCGGGAATCGCCAACGGGATCAGGAGCCACAGTTCGACCGGGAAGACCTCCTCCCAACGGGTGAGCGGAGACCACGCCATGTCCGAGGTCAACCCGATCCGGGCGGCCAGGGGCACCGCCCAGAACGCCGCTATCGCGAACCCCCAGAAGCCGATCGCCATGGTCCGCCAGAAACCCCGGCGCCATGGGAGGACGAACAACGAGGCGAACACGATGACGATCGTCGTGAGGACGTGGGAGAGCAACGTCGCGGCAAACGCGAGAGCCGCCCATTTCACGTACTTCTTGTCTTCCCTCACCGCCTTGATCAGAAGCGCCAGGTAGACCAAGGAAAGGGCAAAGGACCACGAGTAGGCGAACTCACCGGCGAGGGTCGACGCCACGTTGCCGCCATAGATGGAGTAGCTCTCGAGGAAGGCGAACACCGCCCCCGATCCGGCAGCCACGATCGAAACCTGACGTCCGAGGAGCATCGACCGCCCCAGAAAGTAGGCGGCTGGCGGAATCCCGAGAAGGCCGATGACGGTGACCACTTTGAAAGCGACCCCGTAGGGCAGGACCACGTCGAGGAGGACGATGACCAGTGAAGGAAGGGGAAAGTAGAAGTAGAAGGCGGGAAAGCCCGCAAACCAATCGTTAGACCAGCCGAGGATCCTGCCGTGGGGAAGCAGATTGTCTCTGAGATAGGCCGGCCCAAAGACGTGTGCCCCCATGTCCCCACCGGTGGGAGTGGTTGCAGAAAGGATCCACCCGGGGTTGAGGACGATCAGGATCACCAATGAGATCCCGGTGAGAATGAGGAACGTCGGCCACGGGAAGCCCTGGCCGGCCCTCCTTTGGAGGGTCATGTTCGATGCTGGCGGACGATCTCCAAGACCTGGGCGACGTCGATGTCAACACCGTCCTTGTTCCACCACTTCTCCTCACAGTTGTGACAGGCGAAGAAGCGGACTTCGGTACCGTCGGGCAAGAGATGCTCGATCTCGATCACATCAGGTTGAGAGCACTGGGGGCAGTCCATATCGATTCGTTGCTGCTTGGGGTCGGCACATGCTACGGCCCACCCAGACTTACGACAACGGTCCCTCCTCCAGTAGTCGACCTACGTAACGGCTTCGGCGCCTTCCGCCCTCGGTCCAGTATGCGTACCAATAGGGACCATGAGGGCAGGAGTTGCATCCGGCCTTTCCACATCGAACCGACTGTTTACGCAACCGAACCCGGGGATGATCTTCAGCGGCCAGAGCGCCCGCCTTCTGCAACTGGGCCCTGGTGAGGATTAGGAGGCGTCTCAGGTCGTGCTCGTCGAGATCCTTGACCGCGTCGAGGAGATCGCGGTCGAGAGCCATCACGCAACCGACAACGGGGCAAACAGCCGCGTCACGGTCCGCCTGTCGGTGAGAGTCCAACCTTGGGGCGGGATCATCCGATCGGCATGGTCGGCGCAAAGGGAGTATCCAAACGGCGCGGAGTCGACGACGAGGTCGTCTAGCCACACCGCGGCTTCAGGGTACGAGAACGTCATCAGGGCCGCCGAGGGCGAGCCACACCGAACACAGCTGAGAACCATGGCGAGCACGGTAGAAGTCGGCCGGTCGCCATTCAAGGACTCACGCCGCCTTGCCTCGGCTCAGTGCTCCCCGGGTACAGAGTCGAGCCTTCCGTTGCGGTGACTACCAAGGTGGCCGGAACGGCATCGACACCGAGCTCTCTGAAGATCTCCGGGTCTGATTCCCAGCTCAGCTCGGAGAAGCCCACTGGCCCGAATCGCTCGAGCAGGACAGCACGCACCGCCTCACAATCGGGGCACGCCTCGGATGTGAACAGGTACACCCCCGGGCCGAGCCGGTTCTGCTTCAGCTCTGAAGGCGACCGCTGGGTCGGCCTCCGCCGAAGGATCAGGGAGAGCGCCATTCCGACACCTACTGCCCCGATGACGGCGATGAGCCGGACTTCGACCTCACTCATCAGGGATCGGGGCGGCAATGCCGAGGCCGATCGAGCCGCCGAGCGTGGTCGACCAGGTCGCGACCATGGGGCCATCACCGCCAATCGTGTAACCGAGCACTGGATCAGGTGAGATCTCGATCTCTGCGACTTCGCCGGCAGGTACCGAGATCGTCTCCGAGCCTGAGCCCGAGCCCAATGCCGTCATCACGGCGCTCACGTCCTCGAGACCTGGATTCAGGAGTGCGAGCCATCCGGATCCACCTGCCACGGAACCGACCCCGGGCAGGAGGAGCACCGAAGCCACCGACGTGGTTCCCGAAGTCAGTGCCACGCCTGTCGCGCTCGAGATCCGGAGAAATGCCCCGACAGGTGCGGTCGTGACCACTCTCACCGCCGAAGCCACCGGGGAAACTGCCCCGACGTCGACCACCGCCTGTCCCCTTGCTGGGATCTGGCCCGACTCCAAAGCCTCAACCAATCCATCTGGCCCATAGAAATCAATCTGATATTCGACGTCAGAGTCACGGGCGGCAATCACCACCTGTCTCGACTCGAGGCCATGAGGAACCGGGATGAACCAGTCCTGGGCGGGGGCGACGGCATCCCAGATCGCGTTGTCAGTTCCGATGCCGAGTCGACCAACTGCCAGGACCCCACCTGATTCGACTTCGATGGCGACTGTCATCCATTCCCGTCCCGGAAGAATCTCCGCCAGATCCACGAGAACCGTGGAACGGGCCGGGACGATCACCGTGTCCAGGGCTTCGCTCGACTCCAGTCCAGCATCAGACAAGACCACGAGGTTGACGATGGCCTCACCCGCGTACGGGTTCATGAGCTGAACCTCGAAACGCTGATCGCTAAGCGTGGAACCACCACCGAGAATCAAGTCACCACCCGCCGCGACCGGGCAGGTATCCATCGCCAGGGAGTCCGCGCCGACCACCACTGAGGCCGCAGCTGATGCGACGGCGGGTAGCTCCAAGAGTGCCCCTCCCACCCCAACCGCAGCGATGTCGGCGATTGCGATCGAGGAGCCGGTCGCGGCGTTGGTTTCGAACTCAACGGAGCCAACCGTGGCACCAGCCGCAAACGCAGTTAGTGCTCCAGATCCATCCACAGAAGAGACAACGTTGATGTTGGTCGCTCGCCCGCTTCCTTCTTCGACAGCGCACACCGCCATTGCCGGGGTGTCTACCGGAGCGGCTGGGGCGGGCTGGGGTGATCCTGGTGCAGGCAGTGCAACGGCACCCGCCGCCAAGACAACGACCATGAGAGTGCGGATCAAGGCTTTCAACGCCGTAACCGCCCAACCACCACTGCGGCGAAAGCCGCAACGAGAAGGGCAATCGCGGCGATCGACAACGCGAGCCCCGTCGGATCCGGTCGGTAGCGCCCGCTCCCCTGATCGCCTGCAACGGACACGGCCCAGTCGGCGGCCTGTGGGTCGGGTGACCATCGGGGGTCCGCATTGATCGAGAGCCTGATGCGGGCGCTGGTGATATCTCCACCGAAGCCTGTACCCACCCGCGACCAGGTCGTCGCCGACCCGCTCGCCATCGCCATCGAATTCGGGTTTCCGTAGATGCGAGCCGTCGGATCGAGTGGTGTTGGGACCAGATCCAACTGAACGGCGAGGACCTGGTCGAGGTAAGTCTCCGGTCCCTCGATGACAACCCAATCGATTGAAAACTCGGCCAGGCTCGCCCCCGGGCGCAGATCAGCACCAGAAGCCATTTGATCGATCGCGGCGGAGAGCTTCTCGTCTCCAGGAAGCGGTTCAGGAAGCCACGCCTCGTCCTGGGTCATCCGGGAGCCATCAATCAGCCGATACCAAAGCCCAGGACCCGAACGGGTCTCTCCGGGGATCATTGCTCGGTCCTCGGATAGAACGAGGATCCGGCCCGGGCCCTCATCGCCGGCCAACGTCGCGGCGAATCCGTACTTCCCGTTGATGTCGCCCGACGGAAGACCGAGCCGCCCGTCCGCCATGGAGCCGACCGAAAGTATCAAAACCGCGATCGCGGCCGCTGCGGGGAGCACCCGCTTCGGCTCGAGGGAAAGACGATCGAGGGCAGACGCCACCACGATGGCAGCCCCGAACGAGGAGATGATCAGGAGAGCCTCTTCGTACCCGGGACCTCCCAATGGAACGTCCAACAAGACCAAGCTTGCGAGACTCAGGATCCCCCCGGTGAGAGCAAGGCGTCCGATCCCGTTGTCGAGAAACAAGAGGGGTACGACACCGATGATCAGCAGGAACGGCCACGAACTGTCTACGCCGAGGCCGAGACGGCGATTGGCGTCGATCAGCCACCCCGGGTCGCCAAAAAGGAACGGCAACGCGACCAGGATGCCGACGAGGCCTGCCACGGCCAGCCACATGCGCGATCTGTCGTCGCCGAGAGCACGTGCCAGGAGAACGGTGATCAAGGGGACCACGACCAGAACCGGTGACATCGCGCCGAGGAGGAGGCTCCAGGCGATGACCCAGGCGAATCGGGACAGCGGTTTGCCTTCGCTGTCGTTGGGATGGACAAAGACCGATCGCACCGCCCACGGAAGCAGGGATGCCGCGATCAGGCCTAGCCAGGAACCGGCTCCAACAAGGACTGCAGCGCCCGGCCCGGCGAGTAGGACGAGACCGGACAAATAGCGCCCGGGCCCACGCAGTCCGAGGCGCCCGGAGAGCCGGCCCATGCCGAGGACTGCCATGAAGGCCGCTCCCACCGTGATCAGGAGCCGGGCCGCGCCCTCGGCCCCGAACCACACCACAGACGCCAACCCGGTCATCCCGGTGGACGGATGAACAGCCCCAGGGGAGCCCAGACCGGAGTCGTTCCAACCTCCAAAGAACCGTGACAGCGCGACTGAAGGCGGTTCGAAGTCAAAGCTAAAGCCTGCATTGGGAACACCGGTGAAGATGATCGAACGCATGGCGACCACGGCCAGCGCGGCGGCAATCACCGCCCCCCATATGCCGGGGCTGGACCAGATTCGCTTCGTGCCCCGGGATAGAGCCTTGTCGTCGTCGAACATGAACAGCAGTCGCTCGGTGAGCTCAGCGCCCAAGTCGCGGAGCCTGACCGACCCACGAGCCTGGAAACGAAACAGCTCTTCGTCGCCAAAAGCTCGGACCGGCTTGAACTTGCGCCTTGCAGCGATCGTCGAAGGAAGGTGAACCAGGTTCCAGCCCCAGGAGGCCACGTGCTTCGCTGCAGGCCTCCAGCGCAACAGAACGAGGTTGAAGAGAGAATCGACGATGCCCACGAACAGCTGATAAGGAATGACCCAGGCCAACGTGATCAGTCGGTACGCCTTGAGCATTGCCCTCATGCGGCCGGCTTGCTCTCGCCACCCACGTCCGGCCTGTCGACACCGGCCCTGGTGGAAAACCTCAGAAGAAGGGACCGTGATCACCCGGCCACCGGCCAGCCTGACTCGTTGCGAGAAGTCGAGACCGGCTGCCACGGGCTCCAGGAGGTCGTCGAGGCCTTGGAGGCCCTGAGCAAGGTCTCGGCGCACCAGCATCGAGACGGACGACACGAACGCGACTTCCCGGACGACGTCGTATTGCTGGAGGTCGATCTCGCCTTCGTCGAGGCCCGAATACGGCTCGCCGAAGACATCCGTGGCGCTACCTATCGACTCGAGCTCATCCCGAGTGCCGGCAACCAGGAGCTTGGAGCCACCGAGCGAAGCGTCGTTGCGCTCCACCTCCGACACGAGCGCGGCCAACGCGTCGGGGCGGGGCCGGGCATCTGAGTGGAGGATCCACAGGTACTCGACATCACTTGAAGTCGATGCGATCGCCGCCTCGAGGGTCACCGAACGGCCGATTCCGTCGGGAACCTCCAACCCGGAGTCCCCGACGACGATCACCTCCTCGACCGAGTCATACACTTGGCGGTCGACAGTGGCCAGCGCTGCTTCCAGATCCGCTCCTTCGACCAGGGTGACCACCACCTTGATCTTGGGCGCGCTCGCGGAAGGGTCAGTTGTCGATTCCTCCGCCATCAGCGGAGTCGAGGCATCGGTCATGCGGTGGGTCATTGTGAACCGGGTGGCGACGCTGAGCAATATCGAGCTCTGCCGATGAGAGTCACCGAGCTCTCAGGCGGGGTCGGTGGTGCCCGGCTCGCGAGAGGTCTAGCCCGACTCGAAAATGTAGATTTGACCTTGATCGTGAACGTCGGAGACGACGAGTTGGTCCACGGTCTGAGCATCTCACCGGATCTCGACACGGTGCTCTACACCCTCGCTGGGCTCGAGGGACCCGAAGGCTGGGGACGTCGGGACGACACTTTTGTCACCAACGACGAGATCGGCAGGTTCGGCCTGGACAATCGATTTCGGCTCGGTGATCTAGACCTCGCCTTGAATCTCTATCGGAGTAGCCGACTCTCCGCCGGAGACACACTGACCGAGATCACGGCCGCACTCCGGCGTCGATTCGAGCTCAAACCGCTTGTTCTCCCCGCGAGCAACGACGAGCTGCGAACGGAGGTCAGGCTCGGGGCCGAGGATTGGATCTCCTTTCAGGAGTACTTCGTCTTTCGCCAGCATCGCGACGAGGTGACCCAACTTCGGTTCCGAGGATCCTCCGAAGCTCGACCCGCACCTGGTGTCCTGGAAAGCCTCGAGGCTGCAGAAGTGGTGCTTATCGCTCCCTCGAACCCACCCCTCTCTATTTGGCCAATACTCGCGGTGCCCGGCATCCAAGACGCTGTGGCCAACCACCCACGAGTCGTGGCCGTCAGCCCTCTGTTCGGGGGTAGGGCGCTCAAGGGGCCGGCCGACCGTGTCATGGCCTCGCTTGGCCTACCGCCGGGCAACCCCGGTGTCGCCCAGGCGTACGACGGCCTGATCGATGCCCTCGTCGTGGACGCTCGAGACGAGGCCGAATCGGGCTCTATCGAGGGGGTCGAAGTGATCGTCGCCGACACCTTGATCACGGATCCGGAGGCGTCCGCTCGATTGAGCGCGGCAATACTCGGTCTGTGAACCTCGAAATCCTGCCCGTGATGGGAATCGGTCCCGTGTCCCCGGGCGACGATGTGGCAGGGATGTTGGAATCAGCTCTGGAGTCCCTGGGTCCTGTTTCGGGCGACGTGCTGGTGGTCACCCACAAGATCGTCTCCAAGGCCGAGGGCGCAGTCGTCCAGATCGAGGGCGACGAGGAGGAGTTCAGAAAGCGCTTGATCGAGTCCGAAGCCGTCTCGATCATTCGAAGACGGGGCGATCTGATCATCGCCGAGACCAAACACGGCTTCATTTGCGCCAACGCAGGGATCGATCGGTCCAATGCCGCACCCGGCACGATGATTTTGCTCCCCGAAGCTCCGGACCGGTCGGCACATCGGATTCGGATGAGATTGGAGCGCCATTTCGGGATCGAGTTGCCGGTCATCATCTCCGATACGTTTGGCCGCCCCTGGCGCAAGGGTCTGACCGATGTCGCCATCGGGTTGTCGGGAGTCGAGGCGATCCTCGATCTGAAGGGGACAGCCGACTGGACGGGGCATGAGCTCGAGGTCACGGAGGTGGCGGTGGCGGACGAGTTAGCCGCCGCAGCCGATCTGGTGATGGGCAAGGCGGCCGGGATCCCCGCTGCGTTGATCCGGGGCTCCACCGGGCCGCGTGGAAACGGAAGGGGGAGGGACCTGGTGAGGCCGGCCGAGGAGGACCTGTTCCGCTGAAAAGGTCGCAAGTCCTAAGTCTCAAGTCTCAAGCCAGACCTTTCTGGCTTGGGACCT
>DATDJH010000367.1:0-2293 GCA_036520635.1 Acidimicrobiia bacterium | reverse complement strand
GAGGGATGAGCTCGTCCATCGAGGAGCTGCTGCAGGCGGCCGAGTACATCCTGGCGGGAGGCAACCAGCAGGTGATGCTCTGTGAGCGGGGAATCCGCACGTTCGAGACTGCGACCCGCAACACCTTGGATCTGAGCGCGGTGCCGGTGCTCCGTCGTCACACCCATCTCCCGATCATCGTCGATCCGTCCCATGCCGCCGGCGACCGGGATCTGGTTGCACCGCTGGCCCTCGCGGCTCAGGCGATCGGAGCAGACGGGATCATGGTGGAGATCCACCCCCATCCCGAGGACGCGCTCAGTGACGGGCCGCAATCCCTGCGGTTGGACCAGTTCGAGACGCTGATGGATGCTCTCGGGTTCGCCCCGCGCACCGTCCAGGACAGTTAGTTGGTCGGGCTCCCGGTGCTGACCGGGAGCCAGGCTGGCCGGTTCAACTCGTGTTGGGTGATCGACTCCTCCAGGGTGAGGGTCATCCCGATCCAGTCAAGACCTTGCAGGAGGCGCTCCTTGGCCGATGGGTCGAAGTCGAACCTCGCCTCGAGGCCCTCACCAATCACGGTCTGCTGCTCCAGATCGATGGTGACCGAAGCCGCCGGGTCCTGTGCCATGTCCATCAACCGGCGAACCTCTGGCTCGGGCAGTTCGACTATGAGCAACCCGATATTGGCCGAGTTGTTGCGGAAGATGTCGGCCGTGGATGGGGCGATCACCGCATCGAAGCCCCAGTCCTGGATCGCCCATGGGGCATGCTCTCGGGAGGACCCACAGCCGAAGTTCCGACCAGCCACCAGGATCTTGGCCTCCCTCCGCTCCGGGCGGTTGACGATGAAATCCTCGATGGGAGAGCCGTCGTCGCGATGGGCCCAGTTGTAGAAGAGAAACTCCCCGTAGCCGTCGCGCTCGATCCTCTTCAGGAATTGTTGGGGGATGATCTGATCGGTGTCCACGTCGGCCCGGTCGAGGGGGAGCATCGGGCCGCGAACCACTCTCACCGGTTTCATTTGTCTTCCCAGTCTCTGACGTCGACAAAGTGGCCGGCTACCGCGGCTGCGGCTGCCATAGCGGGGCTGACCAGGTGGGTTCTCGCCCCACGACCCTGGCGGCCTTCGTAGTTCCGGTTGGAAGTCGAAGCCACTCGCTCACCGGAAGGAATCACGTCCGGGTTCATGGCAAGGCAGCTGGAGCATCCAGCGTCCCTCCACTCGAAGCCGGCAGCGAGAAAGACTGCGTCGAGCCCCTCCGCCTCGGCTTGTGCTTTGACTTGCATCGAACCGGGGACGACAACGGCGCTGACCCTGGAATCGACTTTGCGCCCCTCAACCACCCGGGCGGCCGCCCGGAGGTCTTCGATACGCCCGTTGGTGCACGAGCCGAGAAACACGTGGTCGATCCTGATGTCGGAAATGGCGGTGCCCGGCTCCAGGCCCATGTACTCCAGGGCCCTGACGGTCGCCTCACGCTGCTGGGGGGTCTCGAAACTGTCGGGCGAAGGCACGTAGTCATCAACCCGGACGGTTTGTGCTGGGTTCACGCCCCAGGTCACGTGGGGGATGAGGGAGGAGGCATCGATCGTGACCACCTTGTCGAAGACAGCGCCGTCATCGGTCACCAATGACTCCCAATCGGAAACGGCTGCATCCCAGTCGGCGCCCTTTGGGGCGAAGGGCCGCCCCTCGATAAACGAGACGGTGGTGTCATCCGGGGCGATCATGCCGGCTCGGGCGCCACCCTCGATCGACATGTTGCAGATGGTCATCCGCTGCTCCATCGAGAGCCCGCGGATGGTCTCGCCGCGGTACTCGATGACATGACGGGTCCCGCCGGCGACGCCGATCTGGGTGATGATCCCGAGGATCAGGTCCTTGGCGGCCACCCCCCAGGGAAGCTGTCCGGTGACTTCGACGGACATCGACTTGGGAGGGGATTGCCAGACGGTCTGTGTCGCGAGGACATGCTCGACCTCCGAGGTTCCGATTCCGAAGGCAAGGGCTCCGAAAGCGCCGTGGGTCGAGGTGTGGCTGTCGCCGCAGACGATGACCATGCCTGGCTGAGTCAGCCCCTGCTCGGGCCCGACCACATGGACTATTCCCTGCCGGGGATCATCGATCCCATACATGACGATGCCGTGGCGCGCACAGTTGTCACGCAGGGCTTCGACCTGCCGCTTCGACAACGGGTCGAGGATGCCGAGATGCCGACCCGTAGTGGGGATCCCATGGTCCACCGTGGCGAAAGTGAGATCGGGTCGCCGGACCTTTCTCCCAGACTGCTCCAGCGAGGCGAATGCTTGC
>DATDJH010000366.1:0-3703 GCA_036520635.1 Acidimicrobiia bacterium | reverse complement strand
AATTCGGCGGCAAGACGATCGGCCTCGGCAGTGGCTTCTTTCACCGCATTCGCCAATTCGGCAACTTCCGCAATGGCGGCCTCTTTCTCCGGGCCATCCAGCGTTGCGATCAGTCGCCCCGCCTCCTTCTGGCGTGCCCGGAGGCCTTCCGCCTCCTGGCGCTTGGCTCGGACCGCGGAGTCGAGGGTGGTCAGTCTGTCGAGGTCGATGGTCGAGCCGCGACGCCGAAGCGACTCGCGAATTAGATCCGGGCTCTCTCGAAGCAGTCGGGCATCGATCATGGGGCGCCGGATGGTACCGGCTGGCTACCCGGAGCCCTCGCCCTCGTTCACGATGAAGTCGACTGAGATCTCGTTGTCAGTCAGGTCGATGTCGGGGCCCAGCCCCACCAGGGTGGCGGTTACCCGGTACTGCCCACCGGGCACCACCACAACATCCTCGAATCTGACCGAGGTTTGGGCGTCTGGCTGCATAGCCCCGAATTCCTCGTCGAGCGTGACGGTCTCCTCCCCACCGGTGAGCACAAGCCGAACGGTCGACGGTGAGCTCAGCACGTTCCCCAGATTCGAGAGCACCACCTCGAACGTCACCGTGTCGGTGGCGGGGAGAACGACAACGTCCGTTGGATCGACCTCCCACAGTGGATCCGTCACCAACTGGCTCACAGAAAGCCCTGGTCGCAGGGCCAAACCACTGTTTGGCGAGCGGGCGGCCTCGGCATAGGCCGACGACAGGCTGAACAGCTCCCCATTCGCAGGCATCAGGACCACAGTCGGCATCGGTGCCGCTGAGTCTGGAACGTCCACCCGGCCCATCTCCGCTACCAGATCCACATACAACCGGTCACCGGCTCGCAGCTCCGCAAGAGAGTTGGCGATGTTGTCCACGACTACGGTGCTCGATGGGTCATCGGCGGCGGCTAGAAGTCCCGAGGCGTAGCCACCGATCCCTGCTTCCCAGGCGTCCAAAGCCTGTCGGTACAGGGCGTTGACCGCGAACAGGGTTCCGGAGGGTGGGTCGTCTGCTGCAAATTCCCGCCCGACAGCTAGGTCGGCTCGGATGCTGTCGACCAGGGTCACCAACTCGGTGCGGTCGATCCGGGCCAGTCGTGAGACGACCTCGCGCAAGGCGTCGCCTCTTGCGGAGAGGGCAACTGTCTGCTCCTGAATCGTGTTCAAGTACTCGAGATCGGCACGGGTGTCACGCCCGGCATTGGCCACGCCGACCGCGATCAGGGCAGCCGCAGTAATGAGGATGGGCAACAGGAATCGGCCCAGCACCCGCTTGCGGGTCTTGGGTGTGTCGAGCATTACGTAGGCGAAAGTACACAGCTTTCTCACTGATCGGTAACTGCGCCCAGGGAAAAGTCAGCGTTCCGCCTGGCCGATGTGTGACAACATGCCGCCGATGCCCAAGAGCCTCTGGCGGAATCGCGACTTCCTGCTGGTCCTGGGTGGTGGCTTCGTCAACAACGTAGGTGACTGGCTGTTGGCCGTGGCTTTGCCGGCGTTTGTCTACACCCAGACAGGCTCAGGGCGAGCAACAGCGACGATCGTTGTCACCGAACTGGTGATCGGCGTCGTTTTCGGGCCATACGGCGGCAGTCTCGCTGACCGGTGGGATCTGCGGCGCACGATCATCGCCACCAACGTGGCTCAGGCCGCCGGCATGCTCCCGCTTCTTGCCGTCACCCCAGACCGCGTGTGGCCGGCGTTCTTGGTGGCCGGCATCCAGGGGCTTCTGGCGCAGATCAACAACCCGGCTTCGTTTGCAATCGTGCCCAGGATCGTGCCCTCGGAGCAGCTGGTGACCGCCAACTCGGCCAACAGCGCAGGGCAGTCGATTGCGCGGTTGCTAGGTGCTCCGCTCGGTGGAATCGCGGTTGCCCTGGGCGGGCTCAGCACGGTTGTCGTGGTCGATGCGATCACGTTTCTCACCGTGGCCGTCGCTACGACCCTGGTGAGAACACCAACAGCCAGCCTCACCACAAGCGACGGGACCGATCGAAACGAGGCAGGTGTGAGGGCCGGTCTGCGAGAGCTGGGCCTCCATGCCGGGCTCAAAGGCTATCTCGGCGCGGAAACCGTGGCAGCTCTGACCTTCGCGATGTTCCCTGTGCTGTTCATCGCATTTGTGGTCGACGTGCTCAACGGCGACGAGGCAACTGTTGGGATCATCCGCGGGAGCGCGGCTTTCGGCGGGATCGCCGCCGCGGTGATGGTTGGCCGTCTGGGAAACCGAGCGGACCCGACTCGACTGATGATGTGGGGCTACATCGGGCTCGGCGCTGTCGCCTTCGTCTTCGTCAACATCACAGCGATCACGACGGCACTCTGGGTGTTCCTCCTGCTATTCGCCCTGAGCGGGCTGCCCAACATCACCTCACAGGTCGGGGCGACCACCACCGCGCAACGACTCTGCCCGCCGGCGGCGCTCGGACGCCTGCAAGGTCTGCTCTCAGCGGCCACCTCCGCTGGGGCCATCGTGGGTTCGGTCGCCGTCGGGCTGCTGGTCGACGACATCGATGTCAAAGCACTACTCAACGCGCAGGCGACCCTTTTCGTTCTCTCCGGGATCGTCACCTACGTGGGAGTAATCCGCCGTATCGGCCAACAACGGCCGACCGGCGCCTAATGAGCCTCCCGCTGAACCGGGCTGGTGTGGGCGAGGGGGGACTTGAACCCCCACGACCTTGCGATCACAGGAACCTGAATCCTGCGCGTCTGCCAATTCCGCCACTCGCCCTCGAGGGCTTCGAAATCGTAACCCCATGCCTGGTGTTGCGGTAGTCGGCCTCCTCTATCCACCACCGACCGTAACCTCACATCCGTGAATCTGGCCAGGAGCCTGGAACGTCGTCTCGAACGCCTTTTTGAAGGCGCGGCCGGACGCGTCTTTTCCGGACGGATCCACCCTTCGGAGATGGCAGGCAGGATCGCCCGTGAGGCAGACCTCACCAGTTACGAGCACATCACCGGTCCCGCTACGTCCAACCAGTACGTGCTGAAGGTGAATCCCATAGACCTCGACGAGAACCCGACCAGGCTGCAGAAGAGGCTTGAACTGGCCTTGTCCGAGCACGCAGCGGAGGCCGGGCTGCGCCTCGAGGGCCCACCAACCGTGCTCATCGAGGCCTCTCCCAGCGTGTCGCCCGGTCATTTCACCTGTGTCCCCTCGGTGGTGCCGGGCAAGATCGCCCCTTGGGGCCGCCTGGTCGGGGCTGAAGCCTCATATGACCTGGGACCGAATCGAGTCCTGATCGGGCGGTCCAGCGAGACCGACATCGTGCTCCCCTTCGACGAGGTGAGCCGTCGCCATGCGCTGATCTGGCGCGCCGACGGCCAGGCCTGGATCGAGGACCTGGGCTCAGCCAATGGCACCGAGGTCGACGGGGTTCGGGTCAGTACTACTCCGCAGAAGCTGACCAAGGGCGACATGATCGGTTTCTCCGGGCATCGATACCGTTTCCATGAAGGGTCGGATCGTGCCTGATCTCATCCTCGCCCTGCTCCGCATCATCTTTCTCGGCCTGGTCTACCTCTTCGTCTGGCAGGTCGCTCGAGCCATCGGCTCCCACCTCGGGATCTCGCTTCGTCGTAAGCGCCGCGAGGGGACAAAAATCGTCATGGTCAAGTCCGATACTCAGCAGGGGATGGAGTTGGAAGTGCAGGACGTGAGCGTGCTGGGACGGTCGGACGAGGCC
>DATDJH010000365.1:0-8792 GCA_036520635.1 Acidimicrobiia bacterium | reverse complement strand
CCGGGGGCGATTGGGGAGTTGACCCACTCGTCGAGGTGGATCTGATGCCCGGGATTGAGGAAGATCCCAAAGAAGGGGTCACCTAGATGACGGTCGATGATCTCCTGGAACACCCGTCCCGGTTGGCCGATCCGCATCGCCCCGTACCACTCAGCCACCGCCTCGAAATATGGGCCGACCAGCCGTTCGACGTAGTCGCTGATCTCTTCGGGTAGTTCTGCAGCGTCCTCGACTACGAACCCGGCCCGACAGTTCAAGGCGCCCCATATCCCGAAGGCGACCGTGAACCGATCGCCACGGCCGATCGGTCGATCGCCGGGGCTCAGCAAACCAAGGGTCGCTCTGGGGCCGGCGGTGAGCATGAGGTGACAGGAAAGGGGCATCCCGTTCCATCCGAGTAGTCGGACCGCCTCCTGCTCTGTCATCCCCGGTTCCAACCCGACCAGCAGTTGTCGCACTCCGTTGGAGGTCTGACATGCGGCGTATTCGAGGGCGGCGAGTTGCTCGACCTCGTTGATGACCCTCAGCCCGTCACCGGCTCCGATCAGAAGGTCGTTCGCGTTTTCGACTGTCCCTGTCGGTCCGGTCAGCCGACGCACAACATCGACGATGAAGGCCGGGACCTCCATCAGTTCACGGTCGGAATAGCTCTTCCAACCGATCATTCCCACATGGCTTCCACGACGCATGCCCTCGTCAGCCAAGATTTCGGGCAACGGCTGTGAGCGGTGTCTCGGTTGACCGGGGAGGCTGAGGTCCTGAAACAGATGTCGGCGCATGGCTAGGGGCGCCGCCCCGGCCATGCCGTAGCACTCGTTGCCGACGAGGATCGCTGGGTCGCCTGTCGGTCCAACGATCAACACGGCTTCCTCGAATCGGGGGTCAAACCCGGTCAGGTAGGAGAGGTTGGCGCTGTGCTCGCGATCGGCGTACACGATCAAGTGGTCGTAGCCGCGCTCCACGGCCCGTTCCCTGAGGCGGGCAAGCCGGTCGACGTAGATCTCTGATGGGATCTCCGGCATTGCGTCGGGCATCCCGAACTCCGGGAGCGCAATCTCAGAGATGCGTGCTCCGCTCATGTCAATCCTGCCCTTGCCAGGGTCGAGCTTCAGCGTCGTCCCGATCGATAGTGAGAAACTGATTGGCGTCGACGGTCATCCACGGCCCCTTTTCCCCGTCGGGCCATTGGACTTGGATCTCCGCCTCCTCCGCCGCCCCGAGCCCGAAATGGACCCAACCCAACTGCCCGCCGGCATGCCCGCCTCCGATCGTCAATTCGCGTTCGGCGGTCTGGCTTCCAGCCTTGACCTCGATCCAAGAACCGATCGCGTCGCGATTCGGTCCCGGTTGCTCGAGTTGCAGTGCCACCCAATTGCCAAGCGGCTCCGATTTCCCTGCGTCTCCGGATCCAACGTTGCGCCACATTTTGACGTTCTCCCGGCGGTTGACTTCCACGAGGTCGAGGAGACCATCCATATTGAGATCGGCGAGGGCCGCCCCTCGGCCCTGGGCGAAGTTGACTATCCCGGCGTCATCGGCTCCCTCGGTGAAAGTCCCCTCGGGGCCTCCAAGCATCAGGTTGCTCGGATCGTCGGCGGCGAACTCGGCCATGGCGTCAACGTTTCCTTTGGCTACGAACAGGTCGATGAAAGTGTCGTTGTTCACGTCCTGAAACTCGGCGTGCCAAGCGGTGGACGGCATCAGGGTGTCGTCACCGGTGAACGGTCGGTGGGCATTGGCATCACGATCGAGGGCAATGTCCGCATAGTTCGGTTGGGCGGGGCCGTCGACCAGAGTTTGCAGTTTGTTGTCGCCCTGGCTGGTGAGAAATACCTCAGGGAGCCCGTCACCGGTTAGGTCATAGCTGGCTATTCCCATGCCCCAAATGCTCATCTTTTGCCATCCATCTTCTCGGGTATAGGGGCGTGGTGGCTCGCCCGGAGCCACCTGCCACAACTGCTCCTCGCCATCTCGGTAGTAGTGGCGGTCGTTGGTCATTCTCAGGTCCCGGCGACCGGAGCGATCCCAGTCACTGAACAAGACGGAGAGGGTGCACCATCCCGGTGACAGCGTGATCGGTGATCCATAAGTCGAGTTCCCGGCTGGCCTCAACATCATGCTGTCGGAGCAGCCTCCTGCTCGCTCGCCACTCTCGGTCAAGGCGACATAGTTGCCGAACGCCAGAGTCGGCAACACGGCCGCACCTTCCCATTGGGCGCTGAAAGCGGCGGTCCATTCGTTTCCCCCGTCGATGCCCCAAGCCTCGTTTGCGCGCTCGAAGCGGCAGTTGCCCAAACCACGGAGCATCACGTTCTCGCCGACACGCAGCACAGCGAGATCCACGAGGCCATCCCCGTCCACATCGAGCGGGTAGGCCCCGGCGACCGATGTGAGGTCGGTGGTTGGGCCAGCCACCTGCTCGAAGGCCAGCTCGCCTGCGATCGGGCTCGCATTGACATACAGCGAGGCTGGGTTGACCCCGCCTGCGAAGTAGAGGTCAGGTCGGCTGTCCTGGTTGCAGTCGAACACGGCGACTCCGCCACCCACGAAGAATGTGAACTCCCCGTCGTAGACATGGGTGACCCCGGCCGTGGTTGCCTCCTCGAGGTAATGCGGGGCGGGCAGGGCATCTGGGGGACCGCTGGCATCGACGATCACCCGGCCCAGCGACAGGGCTCCGATGACGACCAGCGACCCGGTGACCACTCCCGCCGCCAACCACACGTTCGAGGAGATTCGTCGGCCCGAATCGACCTTGGATTCTGATTTCAAGTTCGTCATGGATTTGGTGAAGTGCTTCGTGGAGGCATGGCTACAGTAAGCCGGTCCCGTTCGGGGACATCATCCAGAGGAGGAAGGAAACTAATTCTGATGACGAAACGAGTCATTGCGCTGACTGCAGTGCTGATGATCATTCTCGCCGCCTGTGGCGGCGATGATGCCACCAGCTCGACGACTGCGGCTGGCGATGGCACCACGGTGGCTGGCGGCGGCGATTGCACCGTCGGCATGTCGTGGAACAACTACAACGAAGAGAGATGGGCCAAGCACGATGAGCCCGCAATCAAGGCCGCTCTAGAGGCCGGCGGTTGCGACTACATCTCCGCAGACGCCGGGTCATCCGAGGAGCAGCAGATCACCGACGTTGAGAAGCTGATCTCTGATGGCGCCGACGTGGTCATCATCCTGGCTCAGAACACGCAAGCGATCCTCCCTGCGGTCGAAGCCGCTACGGCCGAAGGAATCCCCGTGATTGCCTATGACCGTCTGATCGAGGATGCGAACACCTTCTACGTCAGCTTCGACAACGTCCTGGTAGGCAAGTTGATGGCGGAAGTCATCTACGGCCTGGTCCCGACCGGCAACTACATCATCGTCAAGGGCAACGGCTCTGACGCCAACTCTGACTTCCTCCGTGAGGGAATCGAGTCGGTCATTGGTGACGCAGTTGCGGCAGGCGACATCACCATTTGTTGTGAGGACTACACGGACAACTGGGATCCCGCACTCGCTCAGACCGCAGTTGAGCAGTGGCTGACTCAGGAGAACAACGAGGTCGACGCCGTGGTGTCCGAGAACGACGGAATGGCGACTGGCGCCGCTGCCGCTCTCGCGGCCCAGGGCCTCAGCATCCCGTTGTCGGGTCAGGACGCAGACGTCGCGGCCCTCAACCGGGTGGCGTTGGGAACGCAGTCGGTGTCGGTGTGGAAGGACGCTCGTGAGCTGGGCAAGGCTGCCGGTACGGCTGCCGTTGCTTTGGCCGCGAACCCGTCGCTTGCCGATGTCGAAGGAACGGCCGAGTTCGTTTACACGAACAAGACCTCAGGCGTAGCAACAACCCTGGTCAGCGTTCTGCTGACCCCGATCCCGATCACTCAGGAGAACCTGAACCTGGTGGTCGACGCCAACTGGATCACGGCTGACGAGCTCTGTGCCGGCGTCACCGCAGGCAGCGTTGCTGCTTGCCCGTGATCGTCGACAGCTGAAGCGAAATCGATAGTGCATTTGCGCCCCCGGATTTCTCCGGGGGCGCAATGCGACCGCCTTCTCTAAAGTGGTGAGTTCATGAGCGTGGTAGAGGCTGCCCCGTCCCAGATGGAGACCTTAGAACCAGGTCCACGCCGGTCAGTTGGCTCCTTCCTGCGGGACAACGAGATCGACACCCGCATGGTGGGGATGACCCTCATCCTCCTGGTGATCTGGGTGCTCTTCCACATCTTGTCGGGCGGAACCTTCCTCACCCCTCGCAACCTGTGGAATCTCTCGGTGCAGACCTCTTCGATTGCGATCATGGCAACCGGGATGGTGCTGGTAATCGTCTCCCGCAACATCGACCTCTCCGTTGGTTCGATGGTCGGCGTGGTTGGCATGGTCATGGCCATCCTCCAATTCGAGTGGCTACCGCCCGTGTTGGGTCTCGGCAATCAGTGGATCTGGATCATCACCCTCGTCGCCGGATTGGCTCTCGGAGCGCTGATCGGCGCATTCCAGGGTTCGCTCATCGCCTATCTCGGCGTTCCGTCGTTCATCGTGACCCTGGGTGGATTGCTGGTATGGCGTGGGTTTGCCTGGCTGACCGCCAGCGGCCGGACTCTTGCCCCCATGGACGCCACCTTCCAACTCCTTGGGGGTGGGTCTCGGGGGTCGCTCGGTGAAACCGGGAGTTGGATCGTTGGCGGGGTGGCGTGTGTCGGGATCGTCGCCTTTCTCGTCATGGGACGCCGCCGTCGTCGCAAGTTCGGCTTCCACGTCAGGCCGATGTGGCTGGATGCTGCTCTCGGTGTGATCGGCTGTGTGGTGGTGCTCGCCGCGGTGTGGGTCACCAACAGCTACTACCTGCCCGAGAACCTCGCTCGGGCGGTCGCTGAAGAAAGGGGCATCCCCTGGCCCGAGGGTGGTCTCCAGATCCCGCTTGGCATTCCTTATCCGGTCCTGATCCTCATCGGAGTCACCTTGGTCATGAGCTTCGTCGCCAACCGGCTCCGCTTCGGGCGCTACATCTTCTCGATTGGGGGCAATCCCGAGGCTGCCGTCCTCGCTGGAATCAAGACCAAGCGCACCATCGTCAGGACCTTCATGACCATGGGAATCCTGGTCGGCATTTCAGCCGCGGTCTCAATCGCCCGCCTCAATGCGGCGGTGAGCGGTCTCGGCACGTTGAACGAGCTTTATGTGATTGCAGCGGCCGTCGTCGGGGGTGCCTCCTTGGCTGGTGGCATCGGGACCATTCCAGGAGCCATTATCGGAGCCCTGGTCATGCAATCCCTCCAGTCCGGCATGGTTTCTCTCAAGGTCAGTGCTCCCGTGCAGGACGTGGTACTCGGGATCATCCTGGTGACCGCAGTCGCAATCGACACAACCTTCCGGCGAAGGGCGGCCCAACGATGACAACCCCCTCTACTTCCAAACCACCACTCGTCGAGATGAGGAACATGAGTGTCTCCTTCGGTGGTGTGCATGCGGTAAAGGATGTCACCATCACTCTCCGAGAAGGTGAAGTGCTCGGAGTAGTCGGGGGCAACGGAGCCGGCAAGTCGACCCTGATCAAGGTTTTGGCAGGTGCCCAGAAGGCGGACTCCGGTGAGATCTTCATCGACGGTGAGCCGGTGACCATCCATAGTCCACGCGACGCCAAGAATCTGGGGATCGAGACCATCTATCAGACACTGGCCCTCGCCGACAACATCGACGCTCCGGGCAACATGTTCCTCGGGAGAGAGTTGACGACTCGCTGGAACACGCTCGACGACTCATCGATGGAGGCTGCTACCCGAGAGATCATGGGGCGCCTCAACCCCAAGTTCCAGAACTTCAAGACGCCTGTGGCCTCTTTGTCCGGTGGCCAGCGCCAGTCGGTCGCAATCGCCCGGGCCGTTCATTTCAACGCCAGGATTCTGATCATGGACGAGCCAACCGCGGCTCTGGGCCCGGCTGAGACCGAGCAGGTACGGGAGTTGATCCGTCAGCTTCAACGCGAGGGGATCGGGATCATCATGATCAGCCACGACATCCACGACGTGTTCGATCTGTCCGACCGGATCAGTGTCATGCTGCAGGGCAAGCTGGTGGGAACGGTGAACCGCGGAGAGTGCACCATGGACGAGATCCTGGCCATGATCATCATTGGCAAGCTGCCCGATGAGGTCACCACTAAAGAGCTGGAACAACTCCACGGCTGAATGCTGCTGGCGGAAGGAAACACCATGATCAACCTTGAAGGAAGAGTCGCGCTCATCACCGGAGCCAGCAAGGGCATTGGCGCCGCGGTGGCGCATGGCCTGGTCGCTCAAGGAGCCAAGGTGGCTCTCGCTTCCAGAAGTGGTGACGATCTGGGAATTGACGGCGCGGTCGCACAACCCTGCGATGTGCGTGATCCCGCCGCCCTCGATTCAATAGTGGCCGAGACCGTCGAACGCTTTGGCGGGCTCGACATCCTGGTCGCCAACGCCGGTGTTGGCGCCTACGGGTCGTTCCTCGACCTGGACCCCGAGCATCTAGAAGAGATGATCGACGTCAATCTCAAGGGCACCCTTTACGCGGTGCGCGCCGCCCTCCCTCACCTTCTGAAGAGCAATGCGGCCGACATCGTGACACTCGCCAGCGAGGCCGGTCGGCGTGGCCTTCCCTACGAGGCGGTGTACTGCGCTTCCAAATTCGGGCAGGTCGGTTTCACCAGGGCCATGGACCACGAGCTGCGTGAGAAGGGCGTGCGTTGCACCAATGTCTGCCCCGGTGGTGTGGCGACCGACTTTGCGATGGGCAGGGGCCGCACTCCGAATATGCCGGAACTGGATGGGATGATGACATCGGAGGACGTGGCCGAGATGGTGCTCTTCGTCCTGACCCGTCCCCGCAACCACCGCATTTTGGAGGTGGCAATGCGCCCGGTGACCGAGACCTCCTGGGGCTGAGACCTCAGTCCTTCTTGGTCGCCCAGATCCGCTGATTCACCTCGTTCTCGAGGAGCTCCTGGCGTCCCGACGTCGGTTTGGGGTCGATCTCCCCGGAGGCGACCTTGTCCTCGAGGCCATCGAGTGTGACCTCACCGGCGAGTATCGAAGCGCCAATCCCCTTGGCCCACCCGGCATAGCGATCCGTTCGCGGCCCTTCGAGAGTCTTGGACTCGACCATGTCGGCTGCCACGAGAAGGGCTCGGGCCAAGGTGTCAATCCCTCCGATGTGACCATGGAACAAGTCGGTTCGGTGCATGCTCTGACGTCGGAGCTTGGCGTCGAAGTTGAACCCTCCCGTGGTGAAGCCGCCGCTGTTGATGATCTCGTAAAGCGCCAGCGAGAGCTCGTCGACCGAGTTGGGAAACTGGTCCGTGTCCCAGCCGTTTTGGTAGTCGCCGCGGTTGGCGTCGATGCTGCCGAAGATGCCGTTGGCGGTGGCGTAGGCCACCTCATGGTGAAAGCTGTGACCGGCCAGAGTGGCGTGGTTGGCCTCGATGTTGACCTTGTACTCGCCGTCGAGCCCGTGGCGGACCAGGAAGCCGTGGACTGTCGCGCAGTCATAGTCGTACTGGTGCTTGGTCGGCTCCTGGGGCTTGGGCTCGATCAGCAGGGTGCCCTTGAACCCGATCTGGCGCTTGTGTTCCGCAACCATCTCCAGGAATCGGGCGAACTGGGTTTCCTCACGAGCGAGGTCTGTGTTCAGGAGGGTCTCGTATCCCTCTCTTCCACCCCAGAGGACATAGTTGTCACCGCCCAATCGGTGGGTCGCCTCGAGCATCACCTTCACCTGGGCCGCGGCGTAGGCGAAGACATCGGGGTCGGGATTGGTGGCCGCTCCCGCGGCGTATCGAGGATGGCTGAAAAGGTTTGCCGTTCCCCACAGCAGCTTGAGCCCGGTCCCCGACATGTGACCCTCGATCTGGTCGATCACTGTCTCCAGATTCGCTCGGGTCTCTTTGAACGAGGATCCCTCGGGGGCGACGTCTCGGTCGTGGAAGCAGAAATATGGGACCCCGAGCTTGGAGAGGAATTCGAAGGCGGCTTCGAGCTTGTTGGCTGCTGCCGTCATCGGGTCGACGTCAGGGCTCAACCAGGGGCGGTCGAAGGTCCCCATCCCGAAGACGTCGGATCCGGGCCAGTTGAACGAGTGCCAGAGGCAAACCGCGATCCGGAGCTGGTCTTCCATCCTCTTTCCCAGGACCAGCCTGTCGGGCTCGTAGACCTTGAAGGAAAGCGGCTCTTGCGACCCGAGCCCTCCGAACGGAATCGGTCCGGTCACCTCTGTGAAGAAGTCGTTGCCCACGCCATGCCTTTCGAACTCGAGGGAAGCTGGGCGAGCCTATCACTCAGGGTATTCACCCTTACCCGATGGGGCGTCGCCTCTTGGACGTGATGACGCCGGTGTCGAACCCTCCAAGATGGAGACCACCGGCGAATCGCGCATGCTCGATTTTGAGACACCGGTCCTGGACCACCTTGAGACCTGCGTCGACCGCCTTTCGCGCCGCCTCTTCGTGACGCAACCCGAGTTGGAACCACACGACCTTGGCTCCGACCTCGATCGCCTCGTCCACTACTCCAGGTATCTCAGAGTGCTTCCGAAAGACATCGACGATGTCGGGTGGCTCGGGAAGGTCCCGCAGGGACGGGTAGGACTTGAGGCCAAGCACCTCGTCGTACATCGGATTGACCGGATAGGTGACAAAGTCGGTGCGGACCAAGTAGCTGGCGACGAAGTTCGAGGATCGAATGGGATTGGCCGAAACGCCAACCAATGCCACGCTGCGAGCGCCGAGGATGATGCGGAGCCGGTCCCTCGCTTCCGGGTCGGCCACGGTC
>DATDJH010000364.1:0-19389 GCA_036520635.1 Acidimicrobiia bacterium | reverse complement strand
CCTTCCTCGCCGCCTGCCGTGTCCGAGTCGACCTGGTGATAGATCCGTGCTGTCTCGTCGGCGACGAAGGTTGCTCCGGTTTGCCACAGACGCCAGCCAAATTCGGAGTCTTCACTGCCCCACCAGCGGAATCTGGCATCGAACCCGCCGGTCGACTCGAAGAGGGAGGTGGCGAGCGAGACGTTCGAGGAGACAAATGCCCGATAGCCCTCATCGGTGCTCTGAAGGCGGGAAGTGCGGCGGGTGAGCACCGACCTGAAATCGGCGCGGTCCTCGAATGGCTGAGCGCCGAGGTCGACAGCTGCCGTTTCGAGTTGCTCGGCGCTCAGGCCGGTCGAGCTGAGATGCACCCTTCCCCCGATCACCACCGATTTGGGATCGTCGACATGCCAGGCGGCGTGTTTCGATACGAAGTCGGGGGAGACGAGGGCGTCCGAGTCGAGGAAGATGATGACTTCGGATGGCACCGCACCTGCGCCGAGGTTGCGGGCCCTCCCCGCGCCAAACCCGTCATGGTCCTGGCGGACGTAGAGCTTGGAGAAGGGAGGGTCCCAGGCGTCGACGACCGCCTCCACGTTCTCGGATGAGCCGTCGTCGGCCACGACCACAGTGAGGGAGGAGGCCGGGTAGTTCTGCGCCGTCAGGGCACTCAGGGTCTTTGCCAGGACTTCGCTGCGGTTGTAGGCCGGGATGACGATTGAGACCTGAGGCATCGACGGGTGGATGCTCACAAGTCTCTCACTTCGAACGGCATGATCCGATAGCTGGGGGCCATCAAATCCACTCTTGTGACGCCGTCGCGTTCCTCGACGGACGCTTGGGGTGCTTCATGATCCAAGAATTCGACGAGTCCTTTTGCCGCTCCTTCGATGTAGATGTAGCGGCGCGCGGAACGGATCAAGTCCTCGAGCCCCGATAGGTCGTCGCTGCGAATTGCCACCGTCTCCATCTTGGCGGGTTCGAGGCGGTTGGGGCTCAGGGTTGCCGCGTCCCAGATTTCCCGGCTGCGGAGTTGCGCCGCCAACTCGGGCGCACCGAGGTGGGCGACGCGCTGGACTTCAACGTCCTGATCGATCACCGCGGCCAGAGTCGACTCGGGGATGGTGGGGTCGATGGAGCGCTTCTCGGTCTCCTCGGCGACCTCGAACAGCTCGTCGACTCGATGGTCGTAAGTGTGCAGCCCGGTGGCCTGTGCCAGAGCCGAGTCGGCCATTGCCTGCAGGCCTTCCATGTCACCAAGGAGTCGGACCACATCCGCGGCAACATCCTCTCCGAGCAGGGCATATTGAGATCCTTCGTCGAGCAGCATCTCCATGCCAGGCAGTCGATCTGAGAGGAGGACCGCTCCGGAACCGACGGCTTCGAGCACACGCATTGTGATCGGATAGTGACGGGTTCCACCCTCGTTGATGACGATCCTCGAGTCGCCGTAGAGGGTCGCCATTTCCTCGGCCGAGACCTGCTCGCGAAATCCCAGGGTCTCGGCGGGTCTTTTAGCTTCGAGCTCAGCCACAAGTTGCTGACGCCGTCCGTAGGGGCCACCACCGCGAAGCTTTGCTCCGACCATCGCCACGTCGTATCGGCGATCGTTCAGGCGGCGGCTTGGGTCGAGCAATTCGGTGGCCATGCCGAATGGAAAACGATGGACCGGGGCAGGAAGCCATGGCGCCAGATGCCAGGAGTGGGCCATCAGCACCGCATCGGCGCGGTACCTGTCGGCAAGTCTCGTATTGGCATGCAGGTGGTGCTCTCCGTGGTGAAACCAGAACAGCACCGGAACCGAAGTCTCCCCCTTGACTTCGAGAGCCGGGTAGGGGCCCTCAACGAAGATTACGAAGTCGGTGGTCGGGTCGACTTTGCCCAGGTCGATGCCTTCGGTTTCGAGGCGAACCTCGGCCCCGCTTCGGCGGAGGCCCGCTTCGAGATACTTGCCCGGGTTGATCTCGGACTTGCGAAAGCAGAGCACCACTTTTCGACCCGAGTGACGTCCCGGATGTGGGCGGTACGGGGCCCGGTCGTCATTCGGCGTGTGGAACCTGCCGAGCCCGGCAACCGGGGTCGCAAGATCGGGATGGGTCGGCGCGAGGTCGATGAGGTCGACCTCGTCTGCGGTGCGCATCTTTGGGGAGCGCACCACGGCCCCGCTCGTCGCCCTGGCCGCCTTGATAGCCGCATCGAGCGCTCGGGGGTCGGTCGGGATGTAGAGCACCGAGGTGGTGGCGGCTGCGGCTTCGGCGAGAGCTTCGGTGAGATAACTGAAGCGTTGCTCTGGAGATGATCCAAGGAGGCGGCGGATTAGCCCCTGACGGCCAACATCGACCTGGATCACCCCTCGTTCGTTGGGACCGAAGCCAGGCATCACCAGGATGACTTCATGGCCTGCCCCCTCGAGGACATATCGCGAGACACGGGCTCGAGGGTCGTAGAGGGCGTCATTTGGCGCCACGAGGCATATCCGCACGGCGGAATCGTAGAACCCCCCGTCGACGCAACCGGTGGCTGCGTCGGTCCCCCCTTTGCAAGGGGGGACAACCTCGCCTACTCCACAGCCCGTTTGATGAACGCTGCCATCTGCCCTCGTGTCACCAGGTCCCGGGGGCAGTAGCGGTTGTTGGTCGGTGGGTTGCAGCCCAGTGTGATCCCGGCCGCGGCGATCTTGTTGATCGCACTCTCGAACACCGACCCCTCGTCATCGACGAAGAAGTCCTGGGATGAGTTAGGGAGATGCGTGGCCCGAGCCAGCATCGCCGCCATCTCGTCCCGTCTGATGTCGTCGTCACCGCAGTATCTCCTTGTCCCGCAGCCCACCGTCAGACCGGCTGCGGCTAACCGATTCGCCGCTCCTTCGTAGAACCTTCCCTCGTCGTCGTCGAAGAAGTTGGTCGATGTCGTCGGGAGGTGGAAGGCCCGGGATAGAAACACCGCCATCTCACCACGAGAGACCGGGTTCTGCGGGCAATAGCGATGATTGAACGGAGGGTTGCAGCCCTGGCTGATGTTTCGCTCCGCCAGCCAGTCGATCGGGTCCACAAAGACCGAACCGGCGGTGTCAATGAAGCGCAAAGTCACGCTGCGACCGATGTTGAGTCGGCCGTGCCCGGTCAGCCCGGAGATCCCCCCGGGATGGTCGGCGAATCCTTCGAGTCGGGCGATCAACTCTTGGTAGCCAATGCCGGGATCGTGCGACAGAAGGAGGGCGGCCGCTCCTGCGACGATGGGGGATGAGAACGACGTGCCACTCACAAACACATAGGGGGCGATGCTGACGATGCCGGTACTCATCACGTCCACGCCCGGAGCGGCGAGATCGACCGTCTCGGGGCCGTAGTTGCTGAAGTCGGCGGCCAGACTGTCCCTGTCGTCACTGGCTCCGACCGCGATGATGTTGGAGAGCGGGAGCCCTGCCGGGATGAACTGCTGTCCGGGGCTGAGGTTGTCGAGGTTTCGTCTCTCGTTGCCGGCGGCGGCCACCACGACCACGTTTCTGGAACGAGCGTGGGCAATTGCGTCCTCGATCAGTGGGTCCTCATCGCCAAGGCCTCCAAACGAGAGATTGATCACGTCCGCCCCCATGTCGGCTGCGTAGTAGATGGCCTCGGCGGCATTGAGGCTCCAACATCCCGTCGAGTCGCAGGCGCGGAGAGCCATGACTTTCGAACCGGGCGCCACTCCGACGATGCCGACCCCGTTACTTGCTGCCGCGATGACTCCAGCCACTTCCGTGCCATGAGCGGCGCTCGCGCCTGATCCCACCGGGCTCGGGTTGTTGTCCTCGTTGACAAAATCCCAACCCCGGAAGTCATCCACGAGACCGTTCCCATCTCCATCACCACCTCCAGCGGGATCGCCGGAGTTGGCCCAAATCTGGGTGCTCAGATCCGGATGAGTCAGGTCGACACCGGAATCGATCACTGCGACAACAACACCCCCGCCCAATGCCTGGTTCCATGCGGTGGGGGAGTCAATGTCGGCGTCGGTGGTGCCATTGGTCTGACCGGTGTTGTGGTGGTACCACTGGTCCGCGAAGTTGGGCTCGTCGGTCGGACCAAGCAGGTCGTACCGCTGCTCCACCAACACTGGTTGCCCCAGCGCCTCGGAGATGGCCTCGACCGTCTGTTCGATGGTTCCGTTGATCGGCACCTCGATCTCGGTCCATCCAAGGTGATGGCCTCCTATCTCGGCAGTTGCGGCGATTCCGCTCGATTCCAGCGTTGTGCCGGCCTCCTCCGGAATCAGCAGCCTGACCGTCACGCTCTCATCCGGGGCGGCGGATTGAGGTCCCAAGGTGCCAATCGCCAATAGCAGGGACAGGAGGAACGGCATCGGGTCTAATCCTCCCAGACTTTCTGGCTTTGCCGGGCGAAGCGGTTACCTTGGTCGAGGTCGATGCTTTCCCTCGCTACCTTCGCACTGACGGTCGCGTTGCTCCCCACGGCGGCACTTGCCCCGGGAGGAACCTTCATCGACGACGACGGAAGCGTCCACGAAGGTGGAATCGAGGCAGTCGCCTTCGAGGGAATCACGGTCGGATGCAATCCACCATTCAACGACCGGTTCTGCCCTGATCGTCTGCTGACCAGAGCTGAGATGGCGACGATGATCGCGAGGGCGTTGTCTCTGCCGGCTTCGAGCACTAATCACTTCGTCGACGACAACGGGCACATTCTTGAGGGAGCGATCAACCGGCTGGCCGACGCCGGGATCACCCAGGGTTGCAACCCTCCAACCAACAACCGGTTCTGCCCGGACCGAAACCTGACCCGGGCCGAGGCGGCCGCCTTCATCTCGAGGGCGTTTGGATTGCCGGTTTCGGGGCATGACTTCTTCATAGATGACAACGGACATGTGCTCGAAGGCTCGATCAACCGGATCGCCGAAGCCGGGATCACTGTTGGATGCAACCCACCGACCAACAACAGGTTCTGTCCGAACCGGGTTCTCACCAGGGGCGAAATGGCAACGCTCCTGACCAGAGCCATGAGCTTGACCGCCACGAAGCCGTCGGCTCGCCCACCGTTGGATTGGGACCTGGTAGTCGGCGGACTCGATACCCCGATCCAGGTCCTCAACCCGCCGGGAGAGGATCGGTTGCTCATTGCCGAGCAGAGCGGGCTGGTCCGCATCTTCCAGAGTGGGGCCTTGCAATCCCAGCCTTTCCTCGACATCCGCAGCTCGGTGTTCTTCAGTGTCGAGCGCGGTTTCCTGTCCATGGCGCTCCATCCCGACTACCCAACCGATCGTCGGATGTTCGCCTGGTACTCGAGACCGCTCCGATCGGGCGGGAGCGGCGACCACACCAATTATCTGGTCGAATTCGACATTGCCGCCGATCTCCAGACTGCCTCCTCGCCCCGTGTATTGCTCGCCGTCGATCATCCGGCGAACAACCACAACGGAGGGTTTGTCTCCTTTGGGCCCGATGGCTACCTCTATCTGAGTATCGGCGACGGAGGCGGCGGCAACGATCCCTCGGGGCGGTCCCGCAACCTGAACACGCTTTTCGGCAAGATGCTCCGCATCGACGTCGACGGAGCAGCCCCGTACGCGATCCCCTCTGACAACCCATACGTTGGAGCACCCGGGCGGGATGAGGTCTGGGCTTCCGGCCTGCGCAATCCGTGGCGTTGGTCGATGGACAGCGGCAACCTCTACATCGGCGACGTCGGCCAAGGCGCTCGCGAAGAAATCGACGTTGTGCGGGTCAACCCGGTTGGATATGACTTCGGCTGGTCCCGATATGAAGGGACCCTCTGCAACCCGAATGACAGCGACCCGAGTTGCTCCAAGTCCGGTCTGACCATGCCGGTCGCCGAGTACGGGAGATCGGAAGGGTCGACGGTGACCGGCGGCATCGTCTATCGGGGGCCCACGGTGCGATCGCTCAGCCAGTACTACATATACGCCGACTACGGCTCCGGGTTGGTGCGCGGGTTCCGGCTCCTCAACGGCAAACCGGTTGAATCACGTGACCTGAGCCCGAGACTCCGAATGACGGGTTTCGTCTCATTCGCCCCTGACGCTGACGGCGAGTTGCTCGCCGTCTCCATTCACGACGGCGCCGTCTACCGCCTGGTGGGTGGTTGATATTTCCTTCAGGCGTCATGCCCGAAGGCCGATGGTGCCGATTGTGAGGTTGCAACGCTCAATCGTCGTTTTCGCGACCGCCATAGGCCTGCTTTCGGTTGCTTTCCCCGCGATGGCGGATATCGACGACTGGGAATTTGAGGGAGGCGGCTGGGGCCATGGCGTCGGTCTCTCCCAGTACGGGACGTTGGCACAGGCCCAGGATGGGCGCAACGCCACTCAGATACTCCAGTTCTATTACACGGGGACGTCGATCGCGTCGGTGCCTGGCACCCATTGGACAACGCAGCCCAACAAGCTCCTGGTCGGTCTGGTTTCCAACGCGACCACGGTCATTTTGGGCGCGGTCGGGGGACCTCTCACCATCTGCCAACCGGCGACTACCTGTCCTCCGGTGAGTCCACCCAATGAGCCTCGCGGACCGGCTGGTTTCGCTGACGTCACCATCGACCCCGGTGAGACCTGGAGGTTCGAGCGGTTCGCGGACGATCCGAACAAGTGTCGCTTCCGCAAGACCGATCCAGTCGCGGCCGCCGGGAATCTTGGTTGGGGGCCCTGCAACGCCAAGCTGACCAAGGCCGCTGGGACCACGGTTCGCTATGTGGTCAACGGCAAGGAGTACGCCCGGGGCGAGCTCCGATTCACCGACTCCACCGCCGGTTTCCATGCCGTGGCTGCCCTCGATCTCGAGCAATACCTTTACGGTCTGGCCGAGGTCCCCTCGTCATGGCCTTCCGAAGCGCTGAAGGCCCAGGCGATCATCGGGCGGAGCTATGCGGTCGCCACCGCCGTGGATCGTGGGGGTGCCAGTGGGAGCACGACCCTTTCGAGTTGCGGGTGTCATCTCAAGTCGACCACCGCCGATCAGGTCTACGCCGGCTGGAGCAAGGAAGTCGGAGGGGCCGCCTGGGTGTCAGCGGTCGACGCCACCGCCGGCGACATCATCACCCATCCCCAGTCCACCTACGCCCTGGACATCGCCAAGGCTTTCTACTCCTCGTCCAACGGCGGGGCCAGCGAGGACAACGAGGATGTTTGGGGTGCGCCGGCTCTGCCCTGGTTGCGCTCGGTGGAGGATCCCTGGTCGGTGGACCCGGTGAACCCGCTGGCGCATTGGACGATCCTGGTCAACACCGCAAACGTGGCCACCTACCTCGGCTGGGACAAGATGTACACCGGTCAGCTCATAGCCGGGCCCCCGGGAGCGATCGTCCGCTTCAATGGCAAGGACGGCGGAGTGGCAGTCACCACTGACCTCAACGGCACCCAAGTCCGCGCCCTGCTCAACGCCTATGGGTTCCGGGCCGACGGCCAGCCGGTGCGGGTTTCGCCATACATCAGCGCGGTCACCGACCCTCCAGGATTCAACGACATCGACGGCAACATCTTCGAAGACGCCATCAAGTGGATGGCCTTCGAGGAGATCACGATGGGGTGCAACCCGCCGACCAACACCCTCTATTGCCCGAATGCCAACGTGACCAGGGGCGAGATGGCGGTGTTCATCTCACGGGCGATGGGCTTGCCGGCTCCGAAGGGCGACCACTTCACCGATGACACTGGCGAGTTCTACGAGGGGGCTGCCAACCGCCTCTATGAGGCAGGCATCACCCAGGGTTGTGGCCCCAACCGCTACTGCGGAGGTCAGAACATTCCCCGGGAGCAGATGGCCGCGTTCCTGGCCCGAACCCTCGCCTTGCCCAACTCGAGCATCGATCACTTCATCGACGACGAGAACTCCCAGTTCGAGGGGGCAATAGACAAGATCGCTGCCGCCGGGATCACGTTGGGGTGTAACCCGCCTACCAACAACAGATTCTGTCCCAAGGACCTGGTGACCAGGGGGCAGATGGCTGCTTTCTTCAAGCGGGCCTGGGGGTCGTGACCGGCCCTACCATTCCTCGGCAGTGAGCGATCGGGCAACTTTCTTCGCCGAGGAGCGGTGGACTGCGGGGGTCATCGGTCTTGGATACGTGGGCCTGCCCCTGCTCTTGACTGCAATGAGCAATGGCCTCGATGCGATCGGTTTCGACGTCTCCGAGGACAAGGTTCGCCAACTGTCGACAGGTCATTCCCCGATCGATGATGTCTCCGACGAGGCACTTTCGGCTGCGATCGCCATGGGGGTCAGATTCACTTCGGACCCCGAGGTTCTCGGCCAAGCCGATGCCATCTTCATTTGCGTTCCCAGCCCGCTCGGGCGAAACCGCCAGCCGGACCTCTCCTACATCGAGGCGGCCGCTGACACCGTGACGGCCATCGCACGACCCGGACAATTGATTTCGCTGGAGTCGACTACCTATCCCGGCACCACCGAGGACTACCTGATCCCCGCGGTGGAGAGGGCGGGTCTCACCGTCGATGAGGACGTCTGGGTTGCCTTCTCACCGGAACGGGTCTCACCCGGCGATGACATGAAGACGGGAGACATTCCAAAGGTGGTGGGTGGGGTCACACCAGGGTCAGGCGATGTCGCCGAGGCTGCGTACCGAAGACTGGTCCCATCCGTGCACCGAGTCAGCTCCGCCCGAGCCGCCGAGTTGTCCAAGCTTCTCGAGAACACATACCGCGCAGTCAACATCGGGCTCATCAACGAGATCGCCCAACTCAGCCACGAGCTCGACATCGACATCTGGGAGGTCGTAGACGCCGCGGCGACCAAGCCGTTCGGCTTTCAGGCGTTCTATCCCGGGCCCGGCGTTGGGGGGCATTGCATACCTCTCGATCCGCAATACCTCGCCTGGCGAGCAAGGGAGGCCAACTTCGCGACCCGCTTCATCGAGACTGCCGATCAGGTCAACACGGGGATGCCCGAGTACACGGCGCAACGGATCGCCGACCTACTCAACTCGGCGGGCAAGGCCGTGCTTGGCAGCCGGATCCTGGTGGTGGGCGTCGCCTACAAACCCAACGTCTCCGACGACCGCGAGTCTGCGTCAGTCGATGTGGCGCAACGTCTCCTCGGGCGAGGAGCACAAGTGGTGGTGCTCGACCCCCACCTCACTTCGGAGCGCATCGAAGCGCTGGGATTCGAGCCCGCGATTCCGGGCGAGAGTCTCGCCGGATTCGATCTCGCCGCGATCCTTACCGATCACGCCAACTTGCCCTACTCGGTGATCGCCCGTGACGTCCCTCTGGTCTTCGACTCCAGGGGCGTGTATCGCCGTCTCGGGATCACGGCACCGAATGTGGAGGCTCTATGACGGAGGCGGCGATCCTCGTCGTCACCACAGTTCACGCAGCAGACGACACCCGAATCAGGGAGCGATTGATCCGCAGCCTCGAGGGCGTCGGTTCGATCACCTACGCCACACGTGAGCCTGGCCCTACAGACCGGTCTGGCATCGTCTGGGTCCCGATTCGCGGTGGCCGGTTCAGTCGCAATCTCAACGCGCTCAGGCTCATGCTCGACAAGAAATGGCGATTGGTGATCCTCCACGATCCCGAGACCATTCCCGCAGGAGCGCTTACCCACTTGATGCGTCATCGGCCGATCGTCTTCGACGTTCATGAGGATCTGCCCGCCCAGGTGGTGAACAAGGAGTGGGCTCCGATCTGGGCGAGACCAATTCTTCGTTGGCTTGCGAAGATCCTGTACGCATTGGCGCAGAAGTCGCTGGTGCTCACTCTGGCCGAACCGGGCTACCAGGGGCTGTTTACCGGAGACCGCCACCCTGTGTTCCCCAACTACCCTCGGACCAGCGTTTACCCCGATCCGCAGATCTCGGGAGACGGATCGGCGGTCTATCTCGGTGACCTGACCCGACCACGTGGGATTGAGGACGCTCTGACTGCTTGCGGGACCATTGGCGTCCCGATAACCGCGGTCGGCAGGGTCGATGACGACTTTGCGAAGGCGTTGCAAGATCAAGCCCGATCCGCCGAGGTATCCCTGACCCTCACCGGTCGGCTCTCGAACCCCGAAGCGCTGCGCACAGCTGGCGAGGCCTCAGTCGGCCTGTCGCCTTTGCGGGACATCGCCAACTATCGGAACTCCCTGCCCACCAAGACTCTCGAGTACCTGGCAATGGGGATTCCGGTGGTGGCCACTGATCTCCCCGGTACCCGCGAGGTGTTGAGCGGGCTCGAGGCGGTATGGCTGGTCCCGCCGCACGATCCTGTGGCGATGGCGCAGGCCATCACCGAGGCCTCTCGCGCCGAAGCGAAGGAAGCGGCGATGGCGCAGATTGGCTACGTGCGGGAGAAATTCCAGTGGCCCGAAACCGAGGTCAGGAAGTTCTACCTCGACCTGGTGGGCCGATCAGAAACCCCAACCCCCAGCTGAGGTGCATCGTTGCCAGGGCAGCGGGCACGGCGAGCGCCGCGCCACCGAGGCTTGGGAGTTTGGTCAGACCGATCAGCACGAGGGCGGCGAGGTAGCCGAGTGGCACTGCCCAGGCGGCCGGCCACCAGAGCCCGGCGACGACAGAGACCGCCGTGAGGACAACCAGGAAAGGCGGAGCCAGCTGTCGCCATCTCAAGGAGCCCGGATATCGGCGGGCGAACTCCCTTTTCCACTGCCCGTACTGAAAGTACTGGCTCGCCAGGCCGGCGAGTGAGCTTCGGGGCCGATAGGACACGCGAAGTTCCGGGTCGAACCACACCACCCCACCCGCCTGACGTATCCGGTGATTCAGTTCATAGTCCTGGTTCCGGTCGAAGGTTTCGTCGAACCCGCCGAGGCGCTCGAGGACGGCACGTCGAAAGACACCGAGATAGACCGTTTCGGCCGGGCCCGCGGACCCTCCGATCCGGTGCCTGGCATCACCGGCGCCGAAAGGCGATGCCATGGCGGCAGCAATCGCTCTGGCCCAGCCACGATCTCCCACCGGAATCTGCATGCCGCCGACATTGTCGGCTCCGGTGGTCAGCAGGGTGCCCACGGCGCGGGTGAGGTATCCCTTCGGAATCAGGGAATGAGCGTCCACACGGGCCACGATCTCCCCATGACCTGCGGCTAGGGCGAGATTGAGTGCGTCTGGCGTTCGTCCACTCGGGTTGGGGACGACGGAGGCGCCGTGTGCCATCGCCACTTCACTGGTGTCACGGTCCGAGGTCGCGACCACGATCGAGGTGACAGAGGGATAGTCCTGATCTCGGACGGCGTCGATAGCTGCGCCCACGGTCCCCGAGGCCCTGGCCGCCGGGATGATGACATCGAGCGTTGGTTGCTCCGGCACCCCTGCATCTTCCCAGGGCAGGCGGTGTCCTCGCCATCAATGCACCCGTAAGGTGCCACCCATGGCCCAGAGCCGATCATTGATCCGAGGCGCGGCCATCGGCGTCGTGGGCGGCGTTCTCGTGTTCGCAGCCGCTCTGCTGATCGGTTTGGTCTCATCAGGCTCTCGCCCCGTCTTCCTCGTGGGGGCGATCGCCGGAGCCGTCTTCGCCTTTATTCCGGGTGGCGATCGCCGGTTCGAAGCCGCCGGGGTCTTAGTGATCGGAGTGGGCGGTGTCGTTTCGGGTCTGATCTCTGGCTGGGGATGGCTGGAGTACTCGGCTGTCCTTGGATCGGTGCTTGCGGTTGGCTGGCTGTTCACTGGTGAGCGCTTACCGAACGATCACTGGGCATGGTTCAGGTGGGGCGGGGTCTTGCTGCTTCTGCTTGTCTATGTGTTACTGCCGCAGGTGATAGATGGCGGAACCTTGGGGCATGACGAGGCCGCTTATGCCGTCAAGGCCAAGTCATGGTTGGATGGCACCCCCGAGACCGGATGGGCGCCCCATCGAGCTACCGGGATGTCGGTCTACGGCTACTTGGTCCTGGCAGCGGGTGGTGCCGAACCCGGTCTTCGAATGATCGGTCTGGTGTCCGTACTCGGGCTTGCCGCAGGGGTCTGGGCCCTGGGGCGGCGGCTGGCCAATCCCCGAGTCGGCGCGCTGGCTGCCGTAGCCGTCGTGGCCGGGCCCTCCATGCTGCGACGGGCCACCGAGTACCTCAGTGACCTCCCGGCAGCCACCCTCCTCGTGCTTTGCATGGTCGTCGTGTGGAAGGAGTTCGGCGATCGTGACCGTCCGACCTATCGCTTGTTGTGGCTCCTCCCCTTGTCATGGGCTGCCTTCTACCTGCGTTATCAATCGATTCTCAGCCTCGCGCTGATCGCCTTGGTAATGGTCGTGCTCTGGTGGAGGAAGATCAGGGAGCGACCAGGTCCGGTTCTGGCAGTTGCTGTCGTCGGCCTTCTCGGCCTCATCCCACACGCGGTGGAAGCAATGCAGTTGACCGGGAAGCCTTGGGGGATTCTCACCTTCACCGGTGAGATTGCCGAACGCGCCTACGTCGGTGAGGGAATATTCGACTATCTGTCGCTTCTGATCTGGCCTCTCGCCGGCTTCATCGGTCCAATCGCTGTGGTCGCGGCGCTGGGCGGCGTAGTCGCCTACTGGCGCGATTCCCTGATGCGAGAGCGGTTCCTTTTTCTTCTGGTGCCGGCGGTGCTGCAGGTGTTGGCCCTCGGGCTCTTGTCTCACGGAGAGGCGCGATTTGTGTTCTTTCCGCTGGCCCTCATCGTGGTCGCCGGGGTGATGGCGGCAGACCGATGGATTTCCGAAGGGAGGACAGCGGTGGCCCCGGTGGCATGGGGGCTGGCCATCCTTCTGATCGGATCCATGGGGTTGTCGGCCGGAACAGTGAGACGCGCCGTGGAAAACCGGGCTCTGGTCAATCTTCCCATGGAACTTGCGGCCATTGAAGTTCGCTCTCAGGCAGGATCTGAAACCTGTGGTGTACTCACCACTTTCACCCCACAAGTGACCTACTACTCGGAGTGCTCGAGTCTTCCGTACTTGGCGGGAGAAGATCCGGGGACGGCCGTCGCCCTCCTCGAAGGCCCGAAGCGATTCATGGTTCTCGTGGAAGATGGCAGGCGACAACCGGAGGGGGATGACCTGGACGGGCTCGTTGCATTGACCGCCGGGCCACCGGTGACGATCCCGGGTGCCCTGGATTCCTACGTGTATTTGTTCGCCGACTAGATCCAACGGGTTCGCCCATATGATCCGTCGCTGTGCCCAATGACCTAACGAGCCTTGCCGAGCCAGGGCTGATCCTGATCTCGTGGGGGGCAGGGCTTGCTTTGGTCTCCGGCCTGGTGGCCCTCGCCCGAATCGTCGGGCCCGGTTTCACCTGGGTCGCCGGATCGGTGGCGGCGCTGGTCAGTCTTGGCTCAGCTTTCGGAGACGACACCTGGTGGGTCAGATTCGGTCTCATCGTTCTCGCCCTTGGTCTGATCTGGGCACGGAACCGCCAGCTATCAGGGATCTTCCAGGTGACCGCGGGGATCGCGTTCCTGATGCAGGCGATACAGGTCGGCGGCCCGCTGCCCGGCCTCTCCGCCACTCTGGCCCTGGGTGGGGTGACCGGTGAAATGCTCCTCGGCCACTGGTACTTGGTCGATCCTCGGCTTCCGAGGTGGGCGCTCAAAACTCTGGCGGTGACTGCGATCGCCGGACTGGCTTTCGACAGCCTGGTGCTAGCCGTGGCCGGGCTCCCACCGGGTGGGGCGACAGTCGCCTATTGGGTGCTGATGTCAACTTCGGTAGTCCTTATGGGCGCGGTGTTCGCCTCGCTGCGCTATCCGGCCTATGCCGGCGTCATGGCAGCTACCGGTTTGTCATATTTGGCTGTTCTCACCAGCCTGGGAGGCGTCTTTCTGGGTCGGGTCTTGGTGGCCGGCCTGGGACCGTTTGGAAACTGAAAAGGAGTGGACTTGGAGATCAACATCACAGAGGGAGGCACGGACCTGGCAGGGGCGACCCTCATCGCAGGCGTCATGTCGGACCGTGAGCCGCTGGCGGGCAGCGAGGAGCTCGTCGCCGGTGTCGACTCCCGACTTCTGGATCTTGCGAAATTCGAGGGCAACGCTGGTCAGGTCCTGGTCCTGCCCCATGACACCGCCGCCGGGCTGGTCTTGCTTGGGGTTGGCGACGAGGCAACTTTCGATTCGATTCGCACTGCGGTGGGGAACGGCATCCGTGCCGTCAAGACCGCCCGCGCCGTGACCTCACTGTGTCAGGTACCCATCGATGGCGCAACGAGGGCAGTCGTCGAAGGAGCCATGCTCGGTGGCTATGAGTACCGCGATTACAAGACGACGGGCGAGGCCTCACCGGTCCAGATCCTCGACTTGATCGATGCCGATGGAGCAGAAGTCTCCGAAGCCGTGATCGGTTGCGAAGTGACCAACCTGGCCCGGGATTGGGTCAACACTCCGGCCTTGGACATGTCGCCGGAGACTCTTGCCGGTCGGATAGTTCGTGCCGCGGATGAGGCGGGCGTAACCCACCAGGTATGGGACCTGAAGCGCATCACCGACGAGAAGCTCGGCGCTCTACTTGGCGTGGCCGCCGGATCGGATCGAAGCCCAAGTCTCGTGATCCTCGAGTACCGGCCAGACCGCGCCACTTCACATCTCGGGCTGGTCGGCAAGGGGATCACCTTCGACACCGGTGGCCTGTCGATCAAGACCGCACCGTTCATGGAGGAGATGAAGGACGACATGTCCGGTGCCGCTGCAGTGGCGGCTGCGATCATTGGAGTCGCTCGTCTTGGCCTGCCGATCCGGGTGACTGCGGTGATGCCGCTGACCGACAATGCCGTCGGGGGAAATGCCACCCGTCCCGGCGATGTACTGCGACCGATCTCGGGGCCGACCATCGAGGTTTTGAACACCGATGCCGAGGGTCGTCTCATCCTTGCTGACGGCCTTGGAGTCATTGCACGCTATGAGCCGGACCTCGTGATCGACGTCGCCACTCTGACCGGCGCGGCCCGGGTTGCCCTGGGCGACCGCATTGCGGCCGTCTTCGGGTCGAGCAGCGATGTCGCCAATCGAGTCCTGGCTGCAGCTTCAAGGGCAGGGGAGTTCTTTTGGGAGTTGCCGCTGTTCAAGGAGTACCGAAAGCAGCTCGACTCCGACATCGCCGACATCAAGAACATCACCGCCAGTCGCTATGGGGGAGCAATCGCGGCGGCCGTCTTCCTTGCCGAGTATGCCGGCGAACGGCCCTGGGCCCATCTCGACATCGCAGGTCCGGCCAGGGCCCGGGAGACGGCAGGGGAGCAGGTCAAGGGAGCGTCAGGATTCGGGGCTCGGACCCTGATCGAGGTCGCGCGGGCGATGAGCGAGTCGGTGTAGAAGCCCGACCGGTTACCTAGCATCTGGAATCGTGCGCAGCCGGTTCCTGATCTCGTCCAGTCTCACCGATCTCGCCGCTTACGCCGTTGCGGCGATCTTCGCCTCCCAGGTGGTCTACGACACCTGGCTTCCTTGGAATTCCCTGCTCGGGAATCAGGTACTGCCGATGGTCGTCATCCAGATGGGGGCGATGACCCTGATGTCGTTCGCCACGGCCCGGATGTCGGGGCATGGTGTGCCCCGGCCCAGTTACGGGCGGATGTTTGCGATCTTTTTCGGTACCACCGCGATCACGGCCCTGTTCTTGGTGCTGTTCAGAGAGGTCTACTACTCACGGATGTTCCTGATCCTCGCCGGCATGGGCTGGTTGGTTCTGGCTACTGCCCACAGAATCGTGCGGCGGCGCCGGCCGTGGACCGAGCGCATAGGCCTGATCACCGGAGAGAAGCAACTGGCAGAGGACTTGGTGGCCTCACCTCACGCCGACGTGGTTTGGGTCCTCGATCCGACCTTCGATGGCCCGACAGAGCTCCCCGATCGAGACGTGACGCTTGCTGTCGATCTGAGGGCCGTTCTCTCAGAACGGGTCGCCCAGTACCTGTCGTCATGTGACGTCGCTGGCTACACGATTCGACCATTCACTTCCATCTACGAAGAGCACACCGGCCGGGTGCCCTTGGTTCACCTGGCTGAAGGGTGGGAGATCTCAGCGCCGCTACTGGCGGTCGCACCATGGCTGCCCGGGAAGAGGGTCTTCGATGTGGTCCTGACGGCGATCACTGCCCCGCTTTGGATCGCCCTCGGGACTCTGGTGGGCCTCTACGTGAAGGTGGCCTCGCCAGGGCCAGCCATCTTCAGGCAAGAGAGGGTCGGCCATGACGGAGTGCCGTTCACGATGTTCAAGTTCCGAACGATGATCCTCGAAGCCGAGAAAGACGGGCCACAGTTCGCCACCGAGGACGATCAGCGACTGATCCGGGGAGGGCGAATCATGCGCAAGTCCCGACTGGATGAGATCCCTCAGTTGTGGAACGTGCTCAAAGGCGAGATGAGCCTCGTCGGCCCTCGGGCCGAGCAAGTTTCCTTTGCGGAGACCTTCCGACAGCAGATCCCCTTCTATGGGCATCGCCATCTGGTGCGTCCCGGCATAACCGGCTGGGCTCAGGTCAATTACCGATATGCCGATGATCAAGCTGACACCATCGAGAAGTTGACCTATGACCTCTATTACATCAAGCACATGTCTCCTGTGATGGACATCAGCGTGCTCTGGAAGAGCGTCTGGACGGTCCTCACCGGGGCCGGCGCTCGTTGAGTCGCGCGGTGATCGAAACCGAGCGGAGGGGGTTTCGGGCTCCCGGCACCACCTTCATGGTGGCCGGAGGCCTCATCGGATCAGTTGGCGCATACGTGTTCCAGGCGTACGGAGCCCGCGCTCTGGGAGAGCACGCATTCGCGCCGATCAGCTTGCTGTGGACCTTGTTCTTCATTCTGGCGACGGTGCTCCTGGTCCCGGTCGAGCAGTACGTGACCCGGGAGGTGACGTCGGGGCGCAAGGCAATCCCTGCAGATCTGAAAGCGGCTGGTGCCATGGCGGCCGTGGGATCGGCGCTCGGCGCCGGATATGTGATCTTCACCCTGGATCGGTTCTTCGAGGGCAGCTGGCAATACGTCCTCCAGATCGTCCTGCTGATGGTGGGGTATTCCCTCCTCTTTGTCGCCAAGGGCGTCCTCGCAGGGAGGCGGCTGTTCTCCGGGGTGGGATGGGTGCTGATAGTGGAGACTGTGGCCAGGCTGGTTGCTGGCATCGTCGCCATCCAACTGGCGGGAACGGCCGAGTCGCTTGGGTGGGCCATGGTGCTGGGCGGCTTCTCGGTCGTGGGGATGAGATGGTGGCGCCGCGACACCGGCCGGCCCCAAGCTCCGGCGACGAGAGCGTCCAAGTTCCTGGGTGGCTACGTCGGTGGCACCGCTTCGTCTCAGGTCCTGCTTGGCGCGGCTCCAATCGCGGTGGCGGCCCTCGGCGCGAGCCCTGCACTGGTGTCTGTGGTCTTCGTCACTTTCACTCTCTTCAGGGCCCCACTCACACTCATCTTCGCCCTTCAGGGCCGGATTCTTCCCTACCTGGTCGGGCTGGCGCATGACGATGATCGAAGTCGACTGTCACGCATCGCACGGAATGTCGTTGTCGGCGGAGCGGTACTCGCAGTAACCGGTGGCTTGGTCGGCTGGCTCGTCGGGCCACAGGTTGTCGGGCTTCTGTTCGGTGAGGCATTTGCCCCGACACAGGCTGTGGCCATGTTCACGGCCGCCGGGATGATGGCTGCTTCTGCCGCCCAGATCACAGGTCAAATCCTGGTGGCCGAAGCCCGTACCTCACGGCTCAGCGCCGCATGGCTTGGAGGATTGTTGGCCGGAGTTGCAGCCTTACTGGTCCTCGGCGGAGAGCCGGACATTCGCGTCGCGGTCGCCTTCCTCATTGGCGAAGCTGTCGCCCTTGCCCTGATGGCTGGGCTCGCGGTTCGGAGATAGGCCAAGCCAACGCCTGTGGTCGGCAGCGAGGCTGGGCGGGAACCGCCAAAGGAGATTCTTGGGGACCTGGGGGAAACGGTCCAGGACCACGAGACCGCCACTGTCAGCTTTGACGAGGCCGGTGCGAATCAGGGTGGGGAGATATCTGGGTAGCCGCACCCCCTCCCCCTTTTCGGCCGCTCGCACCAGGCGGAGCAGCTCGGCAACAGCGGCAGATCCGAGGGCGGCTACCCAGAACCTGCGGACATAGGGATCGGTCGGTGCGAATCGGGCGGCAGAGGACTCGAGGCGAACCGGCACTACGGGCCTCACCCGCGCTGTCGGGCGGACCGAAGCACCCGAGAGCCCCAAGGCCTGCCGATGCGGAGGACGTGCATCTCGACCACTCCCGGGCACTTCGGTTCTCATGTGTCGAGTTCTACAGAAGAACGTCAACTAACGTCAAGAGTCGTAGATGAGGGCGCGAAAGATATCGTTGGCTGCTGGTGAGTGATGCCCTTCCCGCTTCAGACTGCGAATAGAGCCTCGAAGAATGCAGGTTGGGCGATTGGCGTACGGTCAATCAAGCATCGCCAATTCGGCGGGTATGGATAGAACGCCCGATCGGTCTGGACACCATCGATTTCGTTGAACCAGTGGTCCCATTGCTTTGTGTAGAAGAATCCTCCGCTCGCATGTCGGTCGATGAGTCCCAGGTATGCAGAGATCTGCTCCGGGAGCATCTCATGCAGCGAAGAGACATTGACAACCAGGTCTGCTCCCAGCGGAGGCAGAGAGGCGAACTGGTTGGGGGTGAGGAAGGCGAGCCTTGTGCTGCTTACCAGGGCCGCCAGGGCCGGAGGATCGATCCCGCGAGCAAACCGATGAGTCGTTAGGCCGGGGTGGCGTTCCGTGAGGTAAGCCTGGGAAATGGCCAAGGCGGGAGGGATGTCCACAATGACGACGCGAGAATCTGGTTGGGCCATCACAAACAGGTCGGCGAATCGTCCGTAGCCGGCGCCGATCTCGAGCAGCGTCGCATTGCGCATCCGGGCCTCCGGCACAAATTCAGCAATGGTTCCGTACTCGAGAAGGCTGTTGCCGAGGTCCTCAGAGATCTGACGACCGCGATAGCTCACAGCAATCGGATCGCCGAGAGGAGACTCCTCGAGGTGCTCGGTGACGTCGGAGGGAACCCGGCGCTGCGCGACTTCCCACAACATTCCCACATAGAGAGCGTGACCGAGGGCACGTAAGGGCTCGGGAAGCTGCCTCCGCGCCTTAGGTCTATTCCAGTCGACACCCTCCACGCAGACCCGGGCGCCGAACACTCCAAACGAAGGGCGCCGGGCCCAGGCCTTCAAGACCGAGGCAAATTCCGGCTGCCGGGGGCTGTTGATGACCCACTGGAAGTAGTTGTAATTGACCGACCGCTTGAAGGAGTCGAGGCCTTGGTCGAGCAAAGTCGACGTGTTGCGGGCGGCGAATCGGGCCCAAAACTGCGACGGCTTGAGAACGCCGCCCGCCTCCTCGATCTCGGCCAACATCGAGTCGAGTTGGTCAGGGTCGAGGTGCACGGATCGCAGGCGACGGCATCCCTCCGACCCTACCGGGGCCGCAGGCGCCTTACGGCCCGGCCAACTGCCCGACGAAGACG
>DATDJH010000363.1:0-8538 GCA_036520635.1 Acidimicrobiia bacterium | reverse complement strand
ATCATTGGCCAAGGGTGGTGACGGGTTGGGTGCAGCGTGGGGTCGTCAGAAGGCTGAGCGCTATGCCGCCGATGCTGGGTTCAGTCGCTTTCAGACCCTGGAGGACATCAGCAACCGATTCTCCGCCTTCTATTTGCTGTCTGCATAGCGAACTACCAGGCGCCGCCGCCTCCACCACCGCCGCCACCACCTCCACCGCCGGAGAAACCGCCGCCACCCCCGCTGGACGACGGAGGGGTGAAGGCCCCGGCGAGGGAGGACTGGATGCCGGCGAATGCGTTCTCGCTGTGACCGCCCGAGTAGCCGTAAGTGCCGAACCAGTAGATGGACGACGTGGTTTCCAGCTCGGGTGGTGCGTGAAGGCGAGCCTGCTGAAGGACTTCAGCGGCTACGCCGAAAACGATGGCATACACCAGGTAGCGGTCCCAGAGCTCGAGGGAGATCGGCGGCGCCTCCTCGAGTCTCGAGAAGTCGGACAGGTACCTGCGAAAGGCCTCCCATCGAGCCGACTCCAGAGCGCCCTCCTTGGATCGCCGGTTCCTGACTCGCCGAAAACTGAGGAGGACGAATAACAGGATCGTCCCCACCAGAAGCCCAATGGAGATCAGAGCCGCGATCACATCTCCGCCGGGCACGCGGGACAACAACCTGGGAAGCAGGAAGAAGGAGGCGATCACGGCACCAGCCATGATGAGGCGGACCGCCCATGAAACCCCGTAGCCCCGATCTTCGAGCAGCCCGCTCCTCCGCACCGCACCCAGGGACTGATCCCGGAAGTTGTCATAGCTCTTGGCGTTGGCTGCGGCATCGTCCCGAATTGCGTCCCGGAACTCGTGGAGTGGGCGCGGCCCCAATTCGAGAACCCGACGGACAACGCCCATGAGGGATTGCTCGAAGTTGCGAAGCTCGACTTCCTTCTCCGGGACCGAGAGAACCAGGTCGGTGATGGTCTCATTCTTGAGACCGCCCCAGGTCGACCGTTCGACCTGGGATGGGCTGGCCGCGATGACCCCCCGTCGGATGAGGTCGAACATGGTCGCGGTGAATTCCTTCTCGGTGACACTTCCTTGGGTGATCAGGGCTCCGACCTCGGCCGGCGAGAGATCGGTCGGCGGCTCCTGCTCATAGTCGCGGTCATAGTCCACCCGGGGCTCCTTGCCATACCGCAGATACACGAACCCACCCAGGCCGACTGCCGTGAGCAGGGCAAAGACAGTCCCCCAGATCAGGCCGGTTCGCCCCGCCCGGGCAGCCTGTTCGGCGTCATCGGCGAAGGATTCCTCCTCGGCGAGGATGGTCGGCAAGCCGTCTCCGGAGACAACGGTCGCCCCGTTGGTTGCGGACAGGAGGTCGGTGGGGAAGACCACCCGAATCTCGACCCACTGCTCGGCCGGTATGTTCCTCGCCTCCAACGAAGGCGAGACGCCGTCGTCACCCAGTGAGGTCACTCCGTCCACGTCGAAGGGATGACCCCAGACCTTGACATCGCCGTCAACCGGCTGTCCGGGAAGCTCGACTCGGGCGTGGAGTTGATCGAGGCCGACTGACCACTGGTCGCCCCAAACCTTGTAGTTGACGTCGACCACGTCGTCGTAGACGGTGGCCAACCCGGTGACCACATAGGAAAGCTTGAAGATCCGGGTTTCGTCCTGCGAGTTGTGATGCCAGACGATTCGCACCAGATCGTTGAACTCGGCAACTCCGTAGGTGCCGGGCGGCGAGCTGCAGCCGAGCTCGGTGCATCCGCCAGGGGTGTAGACGGTCGACTCATCCCGGACCGAGACCGAAGTCACCCGCTGACCCGGCTCGAGGGGTATGTCGCGGTATGCCCCCGTGAAGTCCCCGGAGAAATCGAAGCTGAGGATTTCGGTGATGGACAGCGATCCGTCGTCGTTGACCACGACGGTGACATCGGCGTTGGAGAGCCAAAAGGATTTGGCGAATGCGGCGGTCGCCGGGCCGACCACCAGTAGAACGACAATTGCGAGCCGGGAAAGGCGGCTCAACTCAGAAGTCGACGGTCGGCGCTTGCTCCGCCTCAGGGCCGGCCTCGAAGAACTCCCTGACTGTGAAGCCGAAGGCGCCCGCGACGAGGTTGGTCGGCACCTGCTGGACCGTGTTGTTGTAGCTGAGGACGGTGTCGTTGTAGATCTGGCGGGAGACCGCGATCTTGTTCTCGGTCTCGGCCAACTCGGCCTGGAGTTGCTGGAAGTTCTCGGAGGCCCGAAGTTCGGGATAGGCCTCGGCCACGGCGAACAACTGGCGCAGGGCCTGAGTCAGGAAGCCCTCGGCTTGTGCAGCCTCTGCAGGCCCACCTGCCGACGCTGCCGCATTGCGAGCTTGAGTGACGCGCTCGAATGTCTGCTGCTCATGGGAGGCGTAGCCCTTGACCGTCTCCACCAGGTTGGGGATGAGGTCGTACCGGCGCTTCAGCTGAACCTGCACCTGACCCCAGGCGTTGTCTACCCGATTGCGCCCCTGGACGAGACGGTTGTAGATCATCACCCCGAACAGGAGAAGGGCGACGACGATGCCGATGATCCACCACATGGTGCGGAGTGTAGGGCACCACAATCGAGGCGGCGGACGCACCTGCTGCGACCGCTTTAGGCTGCCGCCATGACGTCGTTCGACAGGTTCGCAGCTGTCATCACCTGCATGGATGGGCGTATTCAGACCCGGACCATCGATCAGCTGATGACCAGGTTCGGTGCACGCCATATCGACAACATCACCACCACGGGAGCCGTCAGACATCTCGCCGGAACGGTCACCGCAACCGGGGAGGGCCTGCTCGAAAGCCTGACGGTCTCGATCAACGCCCACGGCACCACCCAGGTGGCGATTGTGGCCCATGCCGGATGCGCGGGAAACCCGGTGCCGGACGCCGAACAGAAAGCGCAGCTTCGGAACGCCGTGATTACGGTCGGAGGCCGCTTCCCCGATCTCGAGGTCATAGCCCTCTTTCTCGATCCGAAATTGGGCTTCGAGAAGATCGGCTAGGTTCTGATCCTCAATCTTGAAAGGACCGCTTTGAGTTTCGCCGCCTCCTCCGACGCCCTGACCAGCCTGCTCGGGCTGGAGCACTCGCCAATCGCCATAACGTTCCACGATGAGGTCCCGAACAACGGGGTGCCCCGATTCGCCGAGCCGATGTCGGAGCCGACTGAGGACGGGCGCTCGGGTCGGGCCGCCGCCCCCTGTGTGTTCTGGATGCACGGGCACGACTACACCTTCGACACCGTCGCCGAGGATCATGGCAACTGCTCCGTTGGCCGATTCACCCATGGCTTCGCCGAGGCATCCGACATCCTCGACAAGAACGATGTTGCCGCCCTGCTCGACGTCGGGTGGGTCACCATGGAAGCCTTCGCCGGCGTAGCGACGCTTTCACGTCGACCCAAGGGGGTCCGCTACGGGCCACTCGCCGAGGCGAAGTCGACTCCGGACGTAGTCATGCTGCGGGTCTCTCCCCGTCAGATGATGGAGATCAACGACGCAGTCGAAGTCGAGTGGTCGGGCAAGCCTCAGTGCCAGATCCTCCCCCGAGCCGCCGACACAGGCGTCATCGCCGCCTCCATGGGCTGCGCGTTGTCCAGAGCGAGGACCGGGATGGGCGACGACGAGCTCACTGTCGCCGTACCCGGCAGCCGGGTCGAGGAATTGGTCGATGCGTTGCGGGACGTCTGTCGTGCCGACGAAATGGTGGCCGTCTACGCCGAGGCCGACCTGGCTCGCTTCTGATCTTCAGCGCTTGGGCGGCGGTTCCAAGGCATCGACTGCAGCAGCCCACTCGTCGGGCAGGTCGACACCGGGACGGGACATAAGCCGGAGATAGAGGTCTGAACCTGTGCCCTCCACCCTCGCCATAGGGTCACCCTCGCCATAGACCCAAGACCGGTCAAGATCGGTGGCGATGAGCCTCAGGGGCCGCACGCCGTCGAGCCTGGGCAGCCACATGTCGGGATACTCTTCGAGCCCTGCCGCAGCAACGGCGTCCAGCAGCGGCTGTTCCTCACCCCACGCCTGCTCGGCGTCCCAGCGATGAACACCGGTCTCGATCAGCATCCGCCGCTGCCACCAACCCACCGTGGTTTCGGAGCCGAAGCCCCACACCTTCGCATCGTGATCGGTGCTCGCCAACGCCTCCAACATCGACTCGAGAGTCTCTGAGAACCAACGCGAGACATCACTGTGCATCGGCATTCGTGGCCCGGAGACCCGCTCGTGGGCGAGATCGATGCAAATGATCGTGGTCCGGCCGTGAACCCAGGCAAGATGAGAGAGGAGGTCGGTCATCGACCAACCGGGGTATTGGGGCACCGGGTGCTCAAGGCTCCGATCGGCAATCTCGAGGATCCGAAGTGCCTCGGATCGAATCGTCCCTCGCTCAACCGAGGGCACGAACCATCGCCTCGCCCATTTCCGACGGGGTGGAAGCGACCACGATCCCCGCAGCCGTCATCGCCTCGATCTTGGCCGCGGCAGTTCCCCGGCCCCCGGAGACGATGGCCCCGGCGTGACCCATTCGCTTCCCGGGTGGGGCACTAGTGCCGGCGATGAAACCGGCGACCGGTTTGGTCATCTTCGAAGACACAAACTCGGCGGCTTCTTCTTCGGCGGTTCCCCCGATCTCACCGATCATGACCACACCTTCAGTCTCCGCGTCGTTCTCGAACATCTGGAGGACATCGACGAAGTTGGTCCCATTCACCGGGTCGCCACCGATCCCCACCGCTGTGGTCTGGCCCAGCCCGAGCAGCGTGAGTTGGTGCACCGCCTCATAGGTCAGAGTCCCCGATCGCGAGATCACCCCCACCCGGCCTCTTTGATGGATGTAACCGGGCATGATCCCGATCTTGCACTCGCCTGGGGTGATCACACCGGGGCAATTGGGGCCGATGAGACGGGTCTTCTTGTCGGATAGGTACCGCTTGGCGCGGATCATGTCGGCCACCGGGATCCCCTCGGTGATGGCAACGACCAGATCGAGACCGGCGGCTGCCGCCTCCATGATGGCGTCGGCAGCGAAGGGCGGCGGGACGTAGATTGCCGAGGCGTTGGCTCCGGTTGCCGCCACTGCCTCCTTCACCGTGGCATACACAGGTAGATCGACCGAATAGGCGTCATCACGGTCCGGGACGCCAGAGTGATCGGTCTCCCCTTCGAAATGCATGGCCGTGTCCGCCCGCGACGGATGGACGCCGGCCACCATCCGGGTCCCATAGGCGATCGCCTTGTCCGTGTGGAATTGCCCGGTCTTGCCGAGACCCTGCACCAGGACTTTGGTGTCCTTGCCGACCAGGATGCTCATCGGGTCAGCTCCAGGATCTTCTCGGCGCCGTCTCTAAGACTGTCAGCTGCAACCAGATCGAGGCCCGAGTCCCTCAGGATCTGCCTGCCCAGTTCGACATTGGTCCCTTCGAGCCTCACCACCAGGGGCACCTTGAGACCGACACGTTCCACGGCCTCGACAATCCCGGTGGCGATGACATCACATCGCATGATTCCGCCGAAGATGTTGACGAAAATCCCCTTCACGTTGGGGTCGCTGGTGATGATCTGGAAGCCGGTCGCTACTTGGTCGGCATCCGCGCCACCCCCGACGTCGAGGAAGTTTGCCGGCTCCCCCCCGACATGCTTGATGGTATCCATGGTCGCCATCGCCAGACCGGCCTCGTTGACCAGGCAGCCGATGGTGCCCTCGAGCTTGATGTAGTTGAGGCCGGCATCGCGAGCCGCCAGCTCGGCTGGATCCTCTTCGCTCTCATCGCGCATCGCCACCACCTCCGGATGACGGAAGAGGGCGTTGTCGTCGAATCCCATCTTTCCATCCAGGGCGACGATCCTCCCGTCGGTGGATACCACAAGTGGGTTGATCTCGATGAGGTCTGTGTCCAGCTCCCCGGCTGCCGCCACCAGAGCCTTGACGAAGGGCCCGAAGTTGGAGGCCGCCTCTCCGCGGAGCCCAAGGGAGTGCGCCAATTCATTGGCCTGAAAATCTGCGAACCCAATCGCTGGGTCGACCTCTTCGCGGAGAATCTTCTCGGGCGTCTCCTGGGCAACTTTCTCGATGTCCATGCCACCTTCGGTTGAGGCCATGACGATGTTGCGCCCGACGCTGCGGTCGAGCAGGACCGCCAGGTAGAGCTCACGGTCGATGTCGATGCCCTGTTCGAGATAGAGACGGCTGACCACCTTGCCCTCACTGCCGGTCTGAATGGTGACCAACGTCGATCCCAGCATCTTCGATGCCAGCTCACGGACCTTCGCTTCAGCAGCCTCGGGACCATCCTCGATGGCGTCGGTGATGACGTTGACTCCCCGCACTTCGAGGTGCTCGAGAAAGGTTCCCTTCCCCCGGCCGCCGGCATGAATCTGTGACTTGAGGACGACGACCGGGTTCCCCGACTCCTCGATCAAAGGCCTCACCGCGGCAACAGCCTCCTCCACGGAGGTCGCCAGCCGACCCTGCGGCACCGGGATGCCGCGGGCCGCCATGAGTTGCTTGGCCTGGTACTCGTGAATCTTCAAGGTGTCTCTTTCTTCTGATTTGAACGGGACGGAACGTGAGCATCGACCCACTCGGTGATCTCATCCAACGGTGTCCCCGGTGTGAAGACAGTCGCCAGCCCGGCGGTGACCAGGGTGGCGATGTCAGCCTCGGGGATCACCCCGCCTCCAAACACGATGATGTCTTCACCCTGGCGGGATGCCAACTCGGTGACGACCTCGGGGAACAGGGTTCGATGGGCACCCGACAATGAGGAAAGACCGACCGCGTCGACATCCTCCTGGATCGCGGTCTCCGCGATCTGGGCGGGAGTCTGATGAAGGCCGGAGTAGATGACCTCGAAGCCGGCGTCGCGCAACGCTCGGGCAACGACCTTTGCGCCCCGATCGTGGCCATCGAGCCCGGGCTTGGCGATGAGAATGCGGCGAGGCATGCGGGGCGGCAAGGCTAGTTGCCAACTGAACATGCGCCGCTTCGCCCTACCCTTCGTGAGTGACCTCTTCACGAATCCACGGGTTGGCGAAAGCGGGAGTCTCGGTCTGGTCGGATCAGATCTCCCGCGCCATGCTCGACTCGGGTGAGCTGGCCCTGCGCATCGATCGTGATGCGGTGACTGGGGTGACTTCCAACCCCACGATCTTCGCCGGCGCCATCGTCGGCTCGGCCGACTACGACCAGCAACTTCAGGATCTCAAGTTGGCAGGAGTCAGCCCCGAGGAGATCGCCAAGAACCTGATGACTGCCGACATCCAAGGTGGCTGTGATCTGCTGCTCGGGGTGTTCCGCGACAGCGGCGGTGGGGACGGTTTCGTCTCGGTCGAAGTGTCTCCCACCCTTGCTGGTGACAGTCAGGCCACGGTGGCCGAGGCCCGGGATTGGGTGAAACAGATCAGCCGCCCCAACCTCCTGGTCAAGGTGCCGGCCACACCGGAGGGGGTTCCCGCAATCAGGGCTCTGATCGGAGAGGGGATTTCCGTGAACGTCACGCTGATCTTCTCGTTGCAGCGCTACGACGAGGTGATGGAGGCCTATCTGGCGGGCCTGGAGGACCTTCGGGCGTCCGGCGGCGACCTGTCCACCATCGCGTCGGTCGCATCGTTCTTTGTGTCTCGATTCGACACCGAGGTCGACCCCCGTCTCGAGGCCATCGGGTCCGACGATGCCCTCGCCCTGCGTGGCGTAACCGCAGTCGCCAATGCCCGAGTCGCCTACGGCTTGTTCCTCGAGAAGTTCGCGTCGGATCGTTTCCGGTCGCTGGAAGCCGACGGCGCAAGGGCTCAGCGACCGCTGTGGGCCTCCACCTCGACCAAGAACCCCGACTACCCCGATTTGATCTACGTGGAGGGACTGGTGGCCCCCGACACCGTCAACACGATGCCGCTGCCCACCATCGACGCCTATCAGGATCACGGCAGCCCTTCGCCGGCTCCGTTCGGCACAGCCGACATCGAGCAGGCACGACAGGATCTGGAGCGACTCGGGGAGGTCGGCATCGACTACGAGGAAATAGTTCTGATCCTCGAAGAGGAAGGCGTCGACAAGTTCACCAAGAGCTGGTTGGAACTGCTGGAGCGGGTGGAGCAGGCCTGAGCGGAGCCTGGTCGCCGCTCTCTGTCGAAGAGGCAGTTGATATCTTTCACGGAGCGCCGTTCCGCTGGTGGATCTCGGGTGGTCGAGCCCTCGAGCTACACATCGGGAGTACCTGGCGTGACCACAACGATCTCGATGTTGGGGTGTGCCGGGACCAGGCAGCAGAGCTGTTCGCCTGGCTTTCCGGTTGGGACTTCGAGGTCAGGACCAACAACACCTGGGCCCGCCGTACGCCCGCTGAGCAGTGGCAGTTAGACGTGACCGTCGGTGAGGGGACAGAGACTCTTTGGATCTACCGTCGCGATCCGCTGGTGACCCGGCCCTGGCATGAAGCCGTCCTGTTTTCGGAATCCGGAGTCCCCTACCTCGCGCCCGATATCCAGCTCCTGTTCAAGTCCAAGGATCATCGCTCCAAGGATGACGTCGATGCTGCG
>DATDJH010000362.1:0-3655 GCA_036520635.1 Acidimicrobiia bacterium | reverse complement strand
GAGCAGAGGAGCGACGTGATCAGGGCGATGGTCGGCGACCGAGCCAATCGGCGTCACAAGCCCGGCCGGGCCATGGAGCGCACGACCTATCGATTCGACGTGAGTTGTGACATCGGGGCATTCCGCGATCTGCAGCGCCATCGACTGATGACTCTCGAGTGGCAGCGATTCTCGACCCGTCTTGGGTACGACGTGCCCGAAGACCTCGCAGAGCATGGCCTCACTCAGGAGTGGAACTCGGTCATGGACGATGCCGGTGAGTTGTACGAGGACATTCGGTCCGACCTCGGGCCGGATGTCAGCCAGTACGTGGTCCCGTTCGCCTACAACGTCAGGTTCGTGATGGAGATGAACCCACGAGAGGCGTTCCATCTGATCGAATTGCGAAGCCAGCCGGCGGGACATCCCGCCTACCGGGCCGTGGCCCATGCCATGCACCAGGCGATCCGTGATGTGGCCGGCCATCACCTGATCGCCGACGCCATGACCTATGTCGACTACACCGACGTCGCCCTCGAGCGCCTCGAGGGCGAACGGAAAGCGGAGGCCCGGCGGGCAACGCATTAGCGTTGCCCCATGTCCCAATTCGACGTAGACGCCATGCTGCAAAGGTTCCAGGAGCGGGCAGCGGCGGTCAAAGATCGTCCCCTGCCTCCGGTTGCCGGCGATGAGCGCAAGCTGTTCATCGAGCAGGCCCAACGCGATTACACCGACTTCGCCCTCGTCGGCAACGCGATCTGGAGTGTCGAGGACAACCACCTCGTGCTCCGGGTTCCGCTCAGCGGCGAGTAGATGCTCGACAAGCGACTACTGATCGTCTCCGGAAAGGGAGGCGTCGGAAAGTCGGCGGTGACTGCCGGTTTGGCCCTCTTGGCCCAACGTCGCGGGCAAAGGGTTCTGGCGATGGAGATGGGGTCGCCCGGGGGCCTATCCGCGCACTTCGGCACCGGGGCACTGGAGTTCCAACCCAGGGAAGTCAGACCCGGTCTTCATGCGATGCAGATGGTCCGTTCCGATGCCCTCCTCGAGTACCTGTCGATCCAGCTCAACATCAAAGGGGTCTACGGCTTCGGGCCATTCGCCCGTGCCTTCGACGCTCTGGCGACCACCGCGCCTGGGATCCGGGAGATCATCACCATCGGGAAGGCCATCTGGGAGGTCAAAGAAGATCGCTGGGACATCGTTATCGCCGACGCACCGCCAACCGGGCAGATCGGGTCGTACGTCCGGGCCCCACTCACCATCGCTGAGCTGGTCCCTGGCGGCAAGGTCAGAGCCCAAGCGGACATGATGCGGGACATGCTCGCCGACGAGGAGACGACCGAGATGGTCCTGGTGACCATCCCCGAGGAGCTGCCGACCACTGAGACTTTGGAGACGCTCGAGTGGCTCGAGTCCGAGAAGGTGGTCGCCACCCCAAAGCTCATTGCCAACAGGATCCTCGAAGAGCTTCGTGACCGTACGACCCCGCCCGGGCCGCTGGGCGAGGCGGCTCAGCTCCATCGCGCCCTCTGGAGCGAGCAGCAAGAGTGGCTGGAGCGCCTCCCACCCGAATACAAGCTGCCCTACCTGTTCGGGGTTTTCACCCCGGGCGAGGTGGCGGCACGTATGTGTGATGAGTTCGAGGCGATGACATGACCACGACGTTGTTGGTCACAGGAGCCGGCGGGGTGGGCAAGACGACAGTGGCCGCGGCCATCGCCATCAGAGCCGCTCGCAACGGTCTCCGCACCCTGGTGGTGACGGTCGACCCGGCGCGCCGTCTCGCCACAGCACTCGGAGTCACCAACCTCGGGAACGAGCCACAGCCTCATCATGACGAGCCCAATCTCTGGGCGGCGATGCTCGACGCCTCCGCGTCGTGGCGTGCGGTTGCCGTTAGACACGCCGACCCCGAGGTAGCCACCCGGCTCGCCGACAACGAGTTCTTCCAAGCCGCTTCGGAGCACTTTCCCGCCTCCCAGGCGTATGCCGCGGCCGATCAGGCTGCGACCTTCGTCCAAGCCAAGGCATGGGATCTCGTTGTTGTCGACACCCCGCCCTCTGGAGGTGGAATCGACTTCTTCACGGCGCCGGCTCAGATGGCCGACCTCGTCGGCGGCCGGCTCCTGCGATGGATCACCGGCGGCCCACTCCCGGGGAGACGGCTTCTCTTCAACGCCGCCGGTCGACCCGTGCTCCGAATGGCGGGCACGATCCTGGGCTCAGACCTCCTGGAGCGTGTCGCGGAGTTCCTCCTCGACCTTCGCTCCACCTACGACGGTGTCTCACAACGAGGCCGCGAGATCGAGCGGGTCCTGCGTTCGGCGAGCATCTTGGTGGTGACGACATCGGATCCGGCGCCGGTCTGGGAGGCGATCAAGTTCTATCGCGAGCTGCCCAAACTGGCGACCACCCCGGCTGCAGTGGTTTTCAACCGAATCCTCCCCGAGAGCTGGGCCACCGCGGAGGTCCCCAAGGGAGCCAAACCGGTCCTCGCCAACAACCTGATGCGCTGGAGCACCGAGACCATTAGGCAACGGGACACCCGAGACGAGTTCTCGGCTCGATATGGCGCCCGGGTGGCGACGATTCCCTGGTCGGCGAGCCCGCCCAACGATCTGGATGGGCTGGCCGGGATACTGGACGATTCCACAGGGATGCCATGGGCATCTTTCGGAATCGAATAGACCGAATATCCTTATCGGTATGGCAACCAGTGCCGCCTTCTTCGATCTCGACCGGACCCTGATCTCGGGAGCCTCTGCTTTCCCCTTCGGGATCGAGGCCTGGCGCCAGGGTCTGGCCACCACTGCCGATGTCGGGAAGTGGGCAACTGCCGCGCTCAGCTTCATGATCATTGGAGACAAAGGGAACGAATCCCGGGACGTGAAGGGCGATCTCCTCAGCGGAATCGGGGGCTCATCGGTGCGAGCTCTAGAGAGTGTCGGAGCGGCGGTCATGCCCAAGCTCGTTGCCCGAGTTCGGCCCGAAGCGCGCAAGCTGATCAAGATGCACCACGAGGCCGGCCGCGACACCTGGATTGTCTCTGCGTCGCCACATGAGATCGTCGAACCGCTGGCTCGCTCACTCGGGATGACTGGCGCCATCGGCACCCGGATGAAGGTGGTGGCCGGTCACTACACCGGAGAGCTCGACGGGCCTTTCGTTTACGGCGTTGGCAAAGCCGAGGCGATCGAGAAGTTGGTGTCTGACCTCGGATACGACCCGGAACGGAGCTACGCGTACTCCGACTCGATCTCCGACCTTCCCATGATGGAAATGACCGGTCATCCGGTTGCCGTCAATCCCGATTCCGAGCTGGAGCGGGTCGCCCATGAGCGAGGCTGGCCGATCGTCATCTTCGCTCGTCGCACCAAGCGGGCCGTGGCCGTAAGCGCGGTGAGCACAGTCGCCGCCGCCACTGCGGCAGGGGCCTATGCGTTGGGCCGACGACATGGTCGCTCGAGCGCACTGGCCCGCGTCGCCCAGCAACAGATCACTCCGCGCCGACGCTGAGTCAGATCACAGCTCGCTGACCGAGCAGCTCCTTCAACTCGGCAAAGAGCGCCGACCTCGGTTCGACCCGGTGCTCATCGCTCAGTTTCAAGACCTTGGTTCCGTTGTCGCCGACCATGTGCAGATAGACGACGGCTGAGCCCGGGTGGTTGGAGAG
>DATDJH010000361.1:0-8913 GCA_036520635.1 Acidimicrobiia bacterium | reverse complement strand
AAAGGTGCGAAACAACGGACAGGTCTGTGTGGCGCCACAGCGTTTCTACGTCCACGAGGCGGTGGCAGACGAGTTCAGCGAGAGCGCGGTGGCCGCGGCCCAGGATCAGGTGGTCGGGAACGGCTTGGAGACGGGCACGACCGTCGGCCCGTTGATCAACGCCGTTCAACTCGATCGCGTGGAGCAGATTGTGTCCACCAGCGTTGACCAGGGAGCCACGGTGTTGGTGGGAGGGAACCGGCTCGACGGGGCGGGCTACTTCTACTCACCGACCGTCCTCACCGATGTCAGCCCGGGGAGCCCGGTGCATGAGCAGGAGGTGTTCGGACCGATCATGCCAATCGTCCCCTTTTCCGACGTCGACGAGGTGGTCTCGCTGGCAAACAGCACCGAATACGGGCTAGCTGCCTATCTCTACACACGTGACCTGGCCACCGCGCTCAAGGTTTCCGAGGATCTCGAGTTCGGCATGGTCGGGGTCAACGATTGGTACCCGGCAACCCCGGAGGCCCCTTTCGGGGGGATGAAGCAATCAGGCATGGGTCGGGAGTCGGGGCCGGAGGGCGTCTATGAGTATCTCGAGCCGAAGACGCGATTCTTTGGGGGGATCGGTTAGCTGCCCCGGAGGGTCGGGTAGCTAACGCAGTCCTGCTAGCCTGGTGCTTGCCGCACCGGTAGGGAGGCCAGCGTTAGACGCTCCACGGTGATCCACGGCTTCTCTTTTCCGGTCTGATTGCCTCATCTGCCGCCAATGCCAGAAAGCAGTCATGACCAATACCTTTGCCGAGCTCGGCCTACCCGAGCATCTGATCGCGGTTCTCGAACGCCGCGACATCACATCACCATTTCCCATTCAGGCCCTCACCATCCCCGACGTTCTCGCCGGGCGTGATCTTTGCGGTCGTGCCCCAACCGGCTCCGGGAAGACACTCGCCTTCGGCCTGCCCCTGGTAGCCCGAATCGGCCGCGGGAAGACCCGCCGACCACGCGGTCTCATCCTTGCCCCCACCCGGGAGCTGGCCGAGCAGATCACAGCGGAGCTTCGCCCCTTGGCCAAGGCATCCAACCGCTCCATGGCATCGGTGTACGGCGGTGTCAGCTACACCCCGCAGCGCCGTCAACTCCATCAGGGCGTCGATCTCCTCGTTGCCTGCCCTGGCCGGCTCGAAGACCTGATCAACCAGGGTGACGTCGACCTTCGTGATGTCGATGTCGTCGTCGTGGATGAAGCCGACCGGATGGCCGACATGGGCTTCCTGCCCGCCGTGCGTCGCCTTTTGGAGATGACCTCGCCCACCAGGCAGACGATTCTTTTCTCTGCGACCCTCGATGGTGATGTTGCGGTGCTCACCCAGCGTTACCAGCGCGACCCGGTTCGCCACGAGTCCGACGTCCAAGAGGACGCGGAGAGCGATGTCGAGCATGTCTTTTGGATGATCGATCGCGCCGATCGGGTGGCACACACCGCCGAGGTGGTGGCCTCCGCCAGCCCTTCGATCATCTTCACCAGGACGCGGCATGGTGCCGACCGTCTCGCCAAGCAATTGGAGCGATCCGGGGTCACCGCGGTCGCCATGCACGGCGGAAGATCTCAGAACCAGCGGAACCGGGCCTTGAAGGACTTCACGACCGGTCGCGCTCAAGCCCTGGTCGCCACCGATGTCGCGGCGAGAGGCATACACGTTGAAGGGGTTGCCAGTGTGATCCACTTCGATCCTGCAGAAGACGACAAGGCCTATCTCCATCGGTCGGGCAGGACCGCTCGTGCCGGGGCATCCGGCATCGTCGTCTCGCTGGTTGAAGGTTCGCAGGTGCGGGCAGCCAAGCGCCTCCAGCACTCGCTTGGGATCGGAACCCAGATTCCGACCCGCCCCGCTCCCACCGGACATTCGATGGAGCCAATTCGCGAGGAGCGCAAGAAGCGCCCTTCGGCACCAACTGCTCCTTCACACCGGCCGGTCAGTCGGGATCAGTCCGGCTCGACGCTCTACGTCGGCAATTTGCCCTACTCGGTCACCGAAGACAGCCTGTCTGCGATGTTCCGTGACCATGGTCCGGTGCATTCCGCCACCATCCTCAAGTACAAGGACACGGATCGCTCACGAGGCTTCGGTTTCGTGACTGTCGGGGAGGGCAAAGGCTCTGCGGCCATTGCCGAGATCGACGGCCGTGAAATCGCCGGCCGCCGGCTACGGGTCAAGGCGGCGCGCCCTCGCGGTTGACATGTTCGGATCCACTCCCCATTTAGGGTGAGCTGGTGTCCACCTCGGCACCGCTGTCGGTAAAGGCCTGGAAGCTCGCTCTGATCGGGCTCACTGCGGGTCTGCTCTCGGGTGGTTTCGGGATCGGGGGCGGGATCGTGATGGTCCCGCTTCTCGTGGCCGTCGGGCTCGACCGGCATCGGGCAACCGCCACCTCTCTTGCGGCCATCGTCCCGATTGCGATCGCCGGAGCTATCACCTTCTCGGTATCGGGTGAGATGAACCTCGAGCTTGGGATCTTCATCGGCGTCGGGGGCGTAGTCGGCTCGATCCTGGGGGCGTCCCTCATGAACCGGATGAGTGCGCGTTCGTTGACCGTCGTCTTCGGAGTGATTCTGCTGTTGGCTGCGGTGCGAATGATCGCCGGCGGCGACCCGCTTCCCGGCTCCGCCGACTTCGGTCAGTCGGCGCAGATCGCGATTGCCCTCGGAATCGGGCTCATCTCCGGCTTCTTTGCCGGGGTCGCCGGGATCGGTGGGGGGGTGGTCATCGTCCCCGCGACCGTCCTGTTGCTCGGATTCGGCCAACATGAGGCGCAGGGCACTTCACTGGTGGCGATCGTCCTCACCGCGATTGCAGGCACGCTCGTCAACCTCAGAAACAAGCGAATCCGCCTCGAGGACGGACTCGCTGCCGGCTTAGCCGGTGTGGTCGGTTCGATTGTGGGGGTCCGGATCGCCCTCGGAGTCGAGGGTCGCACTCTCTCGCTGGTGTTCGGGATCCTGGTGCTGATCCTCGCCGTGCGGACCCTCTATCAGGCGATCCGGGCCCCAGAGGTAGCTATCTAGTCGGAGTCACCGGCCTCGATGGCCTCCTCCTTCTTGGGAAGGAGGACCGGGACGATCACCGCCAGACCAACTATCAAGAGGGCGACGGGCCAGAACCAGCCGCCCGAGTTGACAAGGGCATCGATGAGTTCTTGTGGCGTGTCGGGGACCAGAAAGACCAACCCGAGGATCGCAAATGCCAATCCTGCGATGAAGGAGACTGCGTCGAATCTGTGTGTCTTCATTTTGATCAATCCTCTCGATCAGCCTTGTGAGATTTCGATGTTGCCGATGTCGACGCTGGCATCGAGGTTGACGGTTCCGTCGGGTCCGGAGTCGTTGAACGTCAAGGCAGGGTTGCCCAGGCCGGACGCCTCCATGTTGGGCCCTGCCACCCGACCGACCTCGACCTCGGCTTGTCCGGTGAGACCGACATCGTCGGGCAGCCGGATCTCGACATTCCCGGCATCCACTGACACCGTCAGGTCGACCTCTCGGCCGTCCCAGGGGAGTTGCCTCAGATCGATCAGGAGATTGCCGACATCGAGGCTGTATGACTCATCGAGCTCGGCGAAACTGGTCGGTTGCACCGACCGCTCGAAATCGTCGCTGTTCCAGCTGTACTCGAGCGCCGGGGAGAAGAGCAAGGTCGGGACCATGATCACCCCGAGCAGGATCAGCCACCTGGCGCGGCCGATGAAGGCTCCCACCAACAACCCAATGCCGAGGATTGTCACCGCCAGCGCCATGTAGTGGCGGGGCTCAGGCTCAATAGGCACCCCCGGAATGTTGTCCAGCAGAGCGAGAACGCCCAGGCCAAGCAGCATGAATCCAATGGTGAGCCGTCCCAGGAGCGAGTGCTCACGCGGTTTGTGTTCCGCCGGGGGCAGGATCGGCGGGGTAGGCGTCGGAGTCGGGGGGACGCCTCCGCCGACCGTGCCTCCCGACGGGGGGAAGATGGGTGGGGTTGGGATCTCGGTCGTGGTGACCTTGGTGTCTGTGGTTGTCATTTGTTGAACTCCCTCCTTGTCAGCTGCCTGCTCCCCGGATCTATTTATCAGGCGCGGGAGATCGCCCGTGTAGAGGAGAAGGCCCACAATCAGCAGGCCTACAGCCCATACCACCCCTCCAGCGAGGAAGGTGAAGTTGTCGAGCAGGATCAGGGCGGCGAGGAATATCAGTCCGATCCCGACCCACGATCGTGAGGTCGTCGCTCCGCTGAACACTCGCTCGGCTGCAGACTCAGCCTCATCTTCGGAGCGGATGAGAAACCATCCGGCGGCGTACAGGGCGACGCCGACACCGCCAGCGAAAGCCGTCAGGATGAAGGCGGCCCGCACCACCCATGGTGCGATCCCGAATCGATTGGCCAAGCCTTGGGCCACTCCGCCGAGCATCCGACCCTCGGTGGGCCGAATCAGTTCCTCCGCACCGGCGACCGTGGGCTCAGGGGCCTCGGTAGTTGTGTTGGTTTGTTCCATAGACCCCATATGGCCAGGATTAACGATGCGCGGCAATCGGGGACCACCCTGAGATGCCCCTTGATCGCTCAGGGTTCTCCCCGATTGAGGTTGGGGGCACGGCCCGCCATCATCTCCCTGTGAGTCGACGTCGCGTCTTAGAGTTCCACCGCCGTCGGACCGATCGAATGGTCGCGGGGGTGGCCGGTGGATTGGCCGACACACTTGGGGTGAGCGACGCCTTCGTTCGGGCAGCCTTCGTCACTCTGGGCATGGTCTGGGGTCTCGGTGCCCTGATCTATGTCGGATTGTGGTTGATGGCGATCGACCGCGTGGACGACGTGGAGCCCGTCCCGGCCGAGCCCAGCCAGATGATCGGCCTGGGTCTGGCATTCACCGGATTGATGCTGCTTCTCGGGTTTCTCGGATGGTGGCCATCCAACGCGTTGGTACTCACCGTCGCCGCGATCTCATTCGGGCTTGCCGCGGTCTCGAGCCGGGACATGCCGAGCTCAATCGCCTCCTTCTTCGACCCCAACGCAACTCAACCAGGGCGGTGGCGGCTGCTGATCGGGGTCGGGCTCCTCATCGGCGGCTTGGCGATCCTCTCCACCAACGTCGGCCCGCTCCTCGACGTTGGCCCGGTCCTGCTCGCAGTGGCGCTCACCCTCGTCGGAATCCTGGTCGCTTTCGGGCCCTTGGTGAATCGTCTGGCACGGGATCTGGGCGCGGAGCGGAGGGAGCGGATTCGACAGGAGGAACGAGCCGAACTGGCGGCACACCTCCACGATTCCGTCCTCCAAACTCTGGCGCTGATCCAACGAACCGATGACCCGGCCCGCATGACGATCCTTGCCCGCCATCAGGAGAACGAGTTGCGGGATTGGCTCTACGGAAACGCTCCCCTCGACGGCGCCGACCTGGTCTCAACCGCCCTGAAGGGAGCGGCTACCCGGATCGAATCCGATCATCAGGTGCCAATTGACGTGGTGACAGTGGGAGACCATCCGGTCGATGAGCAATCACGGGTATTGGTCAGTGCCGCCAGTGAGGCGTTGGTCAACGCCGCCAAGCACTCTGGCGCCGACCGCCTCTCGCTCTACTTTGAGGCCGAGGAGAATCAACTGTCGGTGTTTGTGACCGACCACGGAAAAGGCTTCGATCAAACTGCGGTTCCCAAGGATCGCAAAGGAATCACCCAGTCGATAGTGGGCCGGGTGGAACGAGCGGGGGGAACGGTCGAGATCAACAGCGACTCTGGCGAGGGAACCGAGGTCATCCTGCGAATGCCGGTGAGTGCAGAATGAGCATCAAGGTCTATCTCGTGGACGACCACCGCCTGTTCCTCGCCGGAGTGAAGGCGGAGTTGGAGGAGGAATTCGACATTGTCGGCTCCGCCTATGACGTCGACACCGCGATTGAAGAGATCCGTGGCCTCAATCCGGCAGTGGTTCTGGTGGATGTGCACATGCCCGACGGCGGGGGTATCGCAGTTGTGGACGGCGTCACCGAGTCCAATCCTGACGTCAAGTTTCTTGCCCTTTCGGTGTCCGATCAAGCTGAGGACGTGATCGCCATGATCCGGTCGGGAGCAAGGGGGTACGTCACCAAGACCATCGAGCCCGCCGACCTCGCCGATGCGATCAAGAGGATTGACTCCGGCGATGCGGTGTTCTCGCCGCGACTCGCCGGTTTCGTGCTCGATGCCTTTGCAGGAGCGATGCCGTCGGAGGAGGATCCGGAGCTCGATCAACTCACGGCACGGGAGAAGGACGTGCTTCGTCTGATCGCCAGGGGTTTTGCCTACAAGCAGGTGGCGCGCAAGCTCAACATCTCGGTGAAGACCGTGGAGACCCACGTGTCTTCGGTTCTGCGCAAGCTCCAACTCTCCAACCGCCACGAGCTGGCCAGGTGGGCGAGCAAACGGAGAATTGTCTGATTTGATTGCCGGCGGACTTCGCTCCTGGGGACGAAACGGGGCTACCCCTTGTAGCGGACCCCGCCCTTGAACACGTGGGTGATGTTCTCCGGGTTGGCCAGCACTGTCACGTCAGCTGTCGGGTCGCCGTTGACACAGATCACGTCAGCGTCGAAACCTTCCACCAACTGACCGCTTTTTGGGGCCTGTGGGCCCAGCGTGTCCGGCCCGTTGGCAGTGGCGGTTTCGATCGCTTGAAGCGGAGTGAGGCCAGCCTGCACCAGAAAGGCAAGCTCTTCGGCATTCCTGCCCCAGAGACCGGTGGCCCAGATGTCGGTCCCCAGCGCGATCTTCACCCCTTTGTCCACGGCCTTCGCCACCGCGGTGGCATGGTGCTGGGAGGCGACCTGCCCTTTCACTCTCGCGTACTCGGGCATCCCATTCTTCTCGCCTTCGGTCATCAGGTATTCGACGATCCACCTTGTTGGCACCAGGATCGCCTCGCTCTCGATCATGGCGTCGGCGGCCTCGTCGTCGAGATAGGTGCCATGCTCGATGGTCTTCACTCCTGCCTCGAGGGCGGCCATGATGCCGCGCTTCCCATGACAATGCGCGCCGACCAGGCGTTCCATGCGGGTGGCCTCGTCGACGATCGCTTCCAACTCCGCCTTGGAGAACTGGGGGAGTTGGGGATCGTCCAATTCGCTCATCACGCCACCCGAGGCGTGCACCTTGATCACCTTGGCGCCAAGGCGAAGCATGCGACGCACGCCTGCCCGGCACTCATCTGGCCCGTCGCAGATGCCATCCTCCCCCCACTGGCGGGCAGCGGAAGCACGAGCGAAGCCAAGTTCCATCCCGTGCTCGTCACCGTGGCCGCCGGTCATCGAGAGCATCGATCCGCTGGCATAGACGTTCGGCCCGACGACCTGACCTTCTTCGATGGCGCGCCCGAGGAAGGTCCCCATGCCGCCCATCTCCCGGACCGAGGTGAATCCTGCGTCGAGGGCCCGTCTGGCATCGGCAGTGACACGCATCGCCCCCAGTTGAGGTCGAAGGGTGTGTATCTCGGCGATGTTGGCGGTGTAGCCACCGATGAAATGGCCATGGCACTCCCACATGCCCGGCATCACGGTGTCGGTGGTCACTGTGTCTGCTCCGTCCGCAGTAGGGCCATCAGATGCGGCTCCGGCGAATTTGATGACGCCGTTCTCGAGGAGGACCACAGCGTCGGCGATCGGGTCGCCGCGGCCAGGGATGAGACGCTTGGCCTCGATCCTGGTGCTGGTCATGGGGTCACCACTTCCAGGGGAGCCCGGGTGGTCGCCCGCAGGCCGCCGAAGAGGATCATCCCGCCGATCCGGACCGTTGGTGCGTCGGGATCGGCTGTGGTCTTGGTGGCGTCGGTGAAACCGCCGAAGATCACCTTGCCGGTGAACTCGACCCTCCAGCCCTCGGGGACCACCAGATCAACCCCACCCATCCAAACCAGGGCGTCGAGGTAGATCCCAGTCGGCGCCGGTGTGGCTTTGCGCAGGTCGAGGATCGTGCCTCCGTAGAGGGTCAGGATCTTGCCCCCGTAGAACGGATTGGCTGAGGAGATGAGGTTGTCGCCGCCGAAGATCGTGACCAGGTCGATTTCCTGGGTCTCCGGGCCGGCGTTGGATTTCAGCATGAACTTGGCGACTGCAGCAGTCCCCAACATGGTGAGGAAGGCGAGACGAATCGTCTTGAAAATGAATCTGAACACGGCTCTACCTTACGTCACCTTCAGGTTGCGTTAGCCGGTGGAGAGGCGTTCTCCGGCCTCCACAGCGAACCCGAGATGGTTGCCCGGCGGAGCAAGAGGACACGCCCAGCGAGGCGAGTGGACACATGAGGGGTGGTAGGAATAGTTGAAGTCGAGGACGACCTCCTCGCCGGCGTGGCCAAGGTCGGCGCCCTTGACAGTGTCGAGCAGGTAACGGCCCCCGCCATAGGTTGAAGCACCGCTTGTGGTGTCCCGAAACGGGAGAAACACCCCACCTCCATAGGCGTCGAGCCAGAGCACCTCGAGTGAGGCATGGTTTCCCTTCACCTCGAATTGGAGGGTCCCGGTCTTCACAAACCGGGAAGTGCCCTCCATCGATGTGTTGATCAAGGTCGGTTCGTCATCGACTGGCGTGAACCTGGCGTGGGTTCGCCACTCCGGGTCGTAGTCGAAGTAGTCGAGTCCCCGGAAGGAGGTGCGGTCTTCGATCGGGGATTGGGGGTGCCCGGCGAACAGGGCGTCACGCCCCTGCCGCCATTCCTGCCACGCCTCTTCGCCTTCGCCTTCCCGAACCCGTCGATAGATGCCTTGGACCTGTCGCCGGTAATCCCAAAGATCGAGGGTCGAGCTCAACCTTTCACCCAGAAACCGATGGTGGCTGGTTGCAGGGTGAGGCCAAAGCCAGCGTCCCAAGTCCGCCAATCACCGCCACAGCCAGGGCGAGCCACCACACCCAGTTCCGGGACCACCACGGCGT
>DATDJH010000360.1:0-2326 GCA_036520635.1 Acidimicrobiia bacterium | reverse complement strand
GCGGTTGGACGGCGCCAGATCGAGGCCGGTTCGGTCGCTTCCCACATCTTCGTGGGCTCGTTGACGACGAGCATCGGGATCGCCAATACGGCGGCCTACTCGGCCTCTAAGAGCGGAGTTGCCGGAGTGGTCCGAACCTTGGCGGTCGAGTGGGCGCAGTCGGGTATCCGCGTCAACGCCATCGCTCCTGGCTATTTCCGAACCCAGCTCACTGAAGGCCTTTTCCAGGATCCAGCTCGAAGTGCTTGGATCGAATCGCGGATCCCCATGGGCCGGATCGGAGCTCCGGACGACCTGGCCGGTGCCGCTGTGTTTCTCGCGTCCGATGCGTCCGCGTACATCACGGGTTCCATCCTCAACGTCGACGGTGGTTGGCTCGCCGGTTGACGTGAGGCTTGCCGTCATCGGGGTGGTCCGAAGCCGAGCTTGCCCGGATTGAGGATGCCGTCGGGGTCGATGGCATCTTTGATGCCTTGCAGATAAGGCCACATGGGGCCGTATTGCTCACGCATGAAGCGACCGAGTTTGACGCCTACGCCATGATGCTCGTTGATCACACCGCCGTGCGCGAGCGATGTGCGAACCGCCGAGTCCCACAATCGGTCGTGAAGATCAAGAGCCTCCATCGGGTCCTCGGGGGAGTTATGAATGTAGAAGCGGTCATAGACCATCACTCCCCAAGGGAACCAGTGGGAGAAGTGTGCGGTGTACTGGGCTCCGTACTCGGCGAAGCCCTCCTCGACATTCTTGCGCTTCGCCCGATAGAGGTCGGGCATGTTGTCGAAGGTGCAAACCGTGTCGGTGGTGCCGAAGATGGTCGGGGGAGCGGGTGCCTTGCCTTCGGCGTAGGGCTCGTATTTGCCATCCCACCAGGTCTTGGCGCCACCGGGACCGAGATACTTTCCGCCGACCTCGCTGCAGATCCCTGTGATCACCTCTGATTCGAGGTCAACGAGACGCTGATCCCCGTCACAAATGACGACCAGCAATGCCCCGGTCAGTTCGAGCCCCAGGATGTGGTTCAGCTTGTCCCGATCGGCTTCGTCATAGAGGCGCATCACCGAGGGGTGCCAGCGCTGAGTCATGATTCGTCGACCCGCTTCGAGACCATCGAAGACCGTCGCAAACTCGTAGGTGAGGAATGCCTGGGTCTCGGGCAAAGGGTCCATGCGGAGCGAGGCCGAGGTGATGACGCCCATGGTGCCCTCGGAGCCGACCAGGAGTTGAAGCAGCCCTGGGCCTGCCGCGTGATTGGGTACCGAGGGCGTGGACGCCAACACGCCGGGGGGCAGGGCAGCCTCGACTTGAAGGACCATGTCCTCGGGTTTGCCGTACTTGGTCGACCGGACGCCAGACCCTCGAGCGGCCAACCAGCCGCCGACGGTGGCGCCAAAGTGGAATGAGCCGGGCTCGTGGGCGACGGCAAGGCCAAGGGGGCTCAGCGCCTCCTCGAGTTGGGGCCCGGTCACGCCGGCCTCGACATTGACGACCAAGCTGGTCTCATCCACTTCGAGGATGTGGTCCATCCGGGTCAGGTCGAGGGCGATCCCCCCGTACAGGGCAAACGTCCCACCTTGAGTACCCGACCCGCCGCCGCGCGGCACCACCGGGACCCGATGATCACTGGCGATCCGGACCACATCGGCCACCTCTTGTGAGCTTCCGGGTCGAACCATCACATCTGCTGTGGGCAACTCGATGCCGTGGAGTCGGTAGAGCTGTGACATCCACGACCAGTCGGCTGCCTGATCGGCCAATTCCCCCGGATCTACAGATACGTGCTTGACGCCCACCACGTCCCCGAGCTCATGAAGGAGCATTCGGATTCGGTAGTCGGCGCGGGGATCAGACATGGTCGAGGGCGGATCCGTTAGTGGAGATGAAGGGGCGCGCCATGTCGAGATGGCGAATCATGCTGGCCTCCATATGGTCGATGTGCTCGTTGACGAGTCTCCGGATGCCGTCATGATCGGAGGCAGCAATCGACTTGGCAATGGACGAGTGCTCGTCGGCGCATTTCGCCAATCGTTCCAAACGTCCGGCCCCGGACATCCAGAACCAATGCAGCCGGCGCCTCTGCTTCTGTGCGAGATCCGAGAAAAGCGTGTGGCCTGCAGCGACTTGAAGAAGCTCGTGGAACCGGGCGTCGCCCGCTGACCAAAGCTCGAGATCTCCTTTGGAGGCCGCCATTGCCATTCTTTCGACACACTCCTCGAGGTTGGCGCTCTGGTCGTCGGTGAGGTTCTCCGCCGCCCGGATGAAGAGGGCGGTGTCGAGGAGACGAAGGACATCGCAGATCTCGTGTATGTCTGCAGAAGTGAGTCCG
>DATDJH010000359.1:0-3816 GCA_036520635.1 Acidimicrobiia bacterium | reverse complement strand
CACAAACGCTCGGAGAAGGCGATGGGGAAGCTCCGTGAGGATCTGTTCGCCGGGATGGCGGCCAACGGAATCGTCGATGCCGCCGCAGACGAGATCTGGGAGAAGCTGCAGGGCTTTGCCTCGTTCGGGTTCCCGGAGAGCCATTCGGTCAGCTTTGCCTACATCGTCTACATGTCCGCCTGGCTTCGCTTCCACTACCCGGCGGAGTACCTGGCCGGGTTGCTCAACGCTCAGCCAATGGGCTTCTACAGCCCGAACTCGCTGGTTCAGGACTCACAGCGACACGGGGTGGTGGTCCTGAAGCCGGATGTGAACGTGTCCTGGCACGACTGCACTATCGAGTCGGTGGAGGCCGATCGCGATGATGTGGTGACCTATCTGGGCGAGAAGTGGCGGCGAGGCCGGGGCGCCGTCGACGACCCGATCCGCCCTCCGGTCGGAGTCCGGATGGGGCTTCGCTACGTGCGCAACCTGGGGGAGAGGGAGGTGACCCGGATCGAGGCAGCCCGGATCCTGGGTGGGCTCTTCGAGTCTCCCGAGGATCTGGCATTTCGCACCGGCCTCGGGGTGGACGCCTTGGAGGGCCTGGCGGTTTCGGGGGCGCTGGAGTCGATCGGGTTGGGCCGTCGGGAGGGGATGTGGGCTGCCGGTGCCCTGGCCGAGATCGACCCGGAGCGGCTGGCGCTCTCACCGGGGGTGACGGCGCCTCCGTTGCCGGGGATGAGTGACGAGGAGACCCATCGTGCGGATCTGTGGGCGACCGGGGTGTCCGGCCGTCATCCGATGAGTTTCGTTCGGGATCAGATGGTGGGATGTCTCACCGCCGCCGAAGCTTTGGAAGTTGAGCGTCATCGGGCACGGGTCAAAGTGGCCGGGGTGGTTACCCATCGGCAGCGGCCGGGCACCGCCAAGGGCGTCTACTTCCTCAACCTGGAGGATGAGACCGGTCTCCTGAACATCGTGGTGTTGCCCGATGTGTGGGCCAAGCATCGGGAAATAGTCCGGAAGAGCCCTGCCCTGGTGATCGAGGGCCGGCTCGAGTTCCACGACGGCGTGACCAATATCGTCGCCAGGGACTTTCAGGCGATTGGCGTGCAGACGGTGCAGTCACGAGACTTTCGGTGAAATCTCGCCTTCCGCTATCTGCCGGGAAGTGTGGGTGGAAGCCAGCTCTCCATCGTCGGTCGGGAAGAACGTGGTCTTCATGTCGAAGGCTCGTGGCGTTGGCCCGTCACTCCGCAGCTGAGCCAGGTGTTCGGCGGCCTCATCCAACCCCGGGATATGCCCTTCCTCGATCCACCACAGCACCGTGGTTGGCTCGGCTGACTTCTCGAACCACTCCAGCCGACGTCTCAAGTACATGGCGTGGCCGGACCGCGTCGCGAAATGGCGCAGCGACTCGAAGTTGGTCCATACCGTCAGGTTGACGATGAATAGCTCGTCGTCTTCGTGACCCGGGAAGCGCTGCTCAAGCGCACCCGGACCTGCGTCGTCTTTCAGCATCCACACGAATCCAGGGCTGGACTCACCGAGCAGGTTGATGGCGGGGAGCGCCCTGATGAACTCTGCGACGGTGGCGGAGTCGGGGTGGTCGACCAGGCGGCCTACATTGAGCTGGGCCAGATGCACCGAGCAAGGGTACCCATGACCCACATTTCGCTCGTTCGGGGTGCAGAGCGTGCATTCTCGAGATTTCGGTGATAGGGCGGTTGATGCTTTCGTAGCCGTGTCTCTGACGAGGGGAGAACCAATGGACATGAAACTTGAATTGATGATCCTGCCGGTGTCAGACCCGGACCGGGCCAAGGAGTTCTACGAGAAGGCAGGATTCCACGTCGACGTCGACCACCAGGCGAGCGAAGACTTCCGGGTGATCCAGGTCACCCCGCCGGGGTCGGCGTGCTCCGTCACCTTCGGGAAGGGGATCAGCCAGGCGGTTCCCGGCTCGATCCAAGGCATGCATCTGGTGGTCAAAGACCTCGAGGCAGCCCTGGCCGAGTTCTCGGAACGGGGGGTCGAGGTCAGCGAGCCGTTCCACTTTGGCGCCGCCGGTCAGACACCCGGACTTCACCCCGAACGCTCCGACTACGGCTCTTACGCGGCATTCAGCGATCCTGACGGCAACGGCTGGCTGCTCCAGGAAGTCGGTCACTCAGGAGCTTGAAGTAGCTCCCATTGCTCGCGTCCGAGCCGATACTGACGAAACGGGATTCCGTCGTAATCGATGACTCCCAGAGTCTCGAAGCCGACCTTGGCCATGGCTCGGTCGGCGTTTCTGGTGAGTGGCAAGAGCGCATAGACCTCGTCGAACTCGAACTCGTTGAAACCCTTGCCCAGGGCCACCCGGGTGATCTCCAGCCCGTGACCCCAGAACTCGGGGAATAGGACGAGCCCGAAGTCGGCTCCATCGTCCTCTCGTTGGAAACCGCCCCAACCCACAAATCGGTCGTCGATGTAGAACGCCCATGGGCCATATCCGAACTCGTCCCATTGCGCGTCCTTTCCGGCGATCCAACCCTTCGCCTCATCCGGCGTGAACGGGCTGAATAGCGGCATGTGGCGGGTGTTCCGGGGTTCGTTGATCAGTCGCAGGACCTCGTCGAAAGGGGCGTCGGGCAGACGCGAGAACGTGATCGTCATTTCATCGCGTCCAAATACTCCTTGGCAAGCCGCTTCGGGGCTCGATCCAACCAGGCCTCAACGATCACCTCTTCGAGCTCGTCGGCAGCGATCTCCTCGAGCCGGACAAGCACCGCCGGGTAACCGTCGAAATGGGGGGTGACGAAGAAGACTCCGGGATCATCGGAGAGGAGCGCCTCTTTTACTCCTAGGTCCCCGACCCGCACTCCAAGGATGGGACCCTCGGGCGCGGTGTCGCCCAAGGCGATGCGATCGGCCTTTCGCAGCGGGCGCTCCCAGGCGAACAGGTTTTCCCTCACCCGCCAGTGGGCAAGGCCCCAACTGGCTCTCTCGGACGTTTCTGGCAAACCCAGTGCGATCCGCCGGACATCGTCCCAATCGACCATGTCAGCCCTCGGGAAACCCGGAACGGGTATCGGTCGCGGAAATGAGTCTCAGGCGTTCGAGGCAGACTGACAAAACCTCCGCACCTCCGAATCGAACAGCGCCGGTTCTTCGAGGTTACTGACATGCCCCGCCCCAGAGATGATGGCGAGACGGGCACCGGGTATGGCGTCGCGAAACTGTTCGGCGACGCTGATTGGTGATCGTGTGTCGGCATCACCCCAGATCAGCAAAGTGGGAACCTCGATGTTTGCAAGCAGGTCACGGGTGTCTGCCTGCGCCAAAGCCGTCGCCATGAGTCTGAATCCATCCGGGCGAAAGCCAGACATGATGCTGGCCAATTCACCTCGAATGTCCTCGGTCGCCAACTCGCCGAACATCCCGGGCACATACTTCGACGTGAACGCCTTTGGTGAAAGGGAAGCGTCTCTGAGAGAAGCGGCGAGTCTCTCCTCAGGCACGGGTTCCGGGAGCGAGCCCTTCCAGCCGGCGTACGTGTCAGCCAGGATCAAGGACCGCACTCGAGCCGGGTGCCGCCGATAGAACACCTGGGCGAGGAGCCCTCCCCACGAGAGGCCAAGAACATGTGCTCGCTGGACTCCGATGGCATCGAGGAAAGCTGCGAGGCAGTCCGACCAGTCGTCGATCCCGTACCAAGCCGGAGGGTCGGATGATTGACCGGCGCCGGGAGCGTCCCATGCGATGACAGTGAACTGGTCCGACAGGCTTTCGAGTTGCGGCCTCCAGACCCGGGAGTCGACCGCAAAGCCGTGCAAGAGAACAAGGGGTGGG
>DATDJH010000358.1:0-13888 GCA_036520635.1 Acidimicrobiia bacterium | reverse complement strand
GTCAGCGTCAGAACCGGTCGGATCGCCGCTTGGTCGAGCGGGCAACACCGACCAGCGTTCCTCGCTAGGCGGATCCTCACCAGCGGATGACACGCAGAGGGACTCTCAGTTGTCGGCGGCCGCGCCGACCGTGCTCTCGCGAATGATCAGCTCGGCGCGGAGGGGGATGGCGACCGGGGCGTCGGCTCGGCCCTCAAACTCAGACCACAGCCTTCTCACCGCTTCTCTTCCCATTTCGGTCAGCGGCTGCACAACTGAGGTCAGCGGTGGTGCAAACCAGGCGGCCTCATCGATGTCGTCGAAACCGGTGACCGCCACGTCATCGGGGATGCTCAATCCTCGGCTGCGCAGAACGTGCATGGCGCCAAGTGCCATCAGGTCGTTGCCGGCTACCACGGCGTCGAGATCCGGGACGCGGTCGAGAAGGGCGCTCATGGCGGTGGCCCCACTGGAGGGAGACCAATCGCCCTCTTCACACAGATCCGGGTCGGGCTCGAGTTGGTGCCGCCTCAACCCGAGTCCCCATCCTTCTCGGCGATAGCGCGCTTCCTGCCAACCCGTTGGGCCGGAGATATGGGCAATGCGGGATCTGCCAATCGACACCAGATGGTCAACAACGTCTTCGATGGCGGCAAGGTTGTCGACCAGGACACTGGAGTGCTTCTCAGAGAGACCTGCCTTGACGAATACAACCGGTCCGCGATGGTCAATCAGCACGGCCTTGATGCGATCGACCGCGTGGCCGATGGCAGGGACCGACATGATGATGCCGTCGACATGGTGCTCGACCAGGGCGGAGATGGCGGGACGGGGATCGTCGAGACTGTCGCCTTCGGGTAGTTCGGCGATGAGCACCGTGAGGCCGAGGCTCGCCGCCTCGTCGATGATGCCCTGCAACGTATGAGCGGTCCCTGTGTAACGCATCCCGGCAAGTAGCACCCCGATCGAGTTGCTGCGCCTGGCCACGAGGGTTCGGGCGACTGCACTCGGCGTGTAACCGAGGCTGGCGATGACTTGCTCGACCCGCTCTCTGGTGTCGGGGGCCACATCGGGGCGGTTGTTGATGACGCGGGACACGGTCTGCGTCGACACGCCACTACGCGCCGCGACGTCTTTGATCGTGACCCTGTGGCTCGACCCCAACATTTGCCTAGTTCCCCCTTCGAATCGAACAATTGGAGATTGAATCGGCTCCCGAGATCATGGCACTATAGGCATATGTTATCGTTAACGGGAGCGTTAACATGACAGTCTCAGCACGACAGCCCCGTTGAAGAGGAAAGGTTCATCGGCGATGGAAGCAGCGAACCAGGTGATCATCGGTGTCGACTATGGGACGGCAAGTGTAAGGGCCGTGGTCGTCGACACCGGGAATGGTCGGGAACTGGGCGAGGGCGAGTACGCATACCCACATGGCACCGATGGCGTCATCACCGTTCCGGGTCAGGCGCATCTGGCCCGTCAGTCGGCGGAGGACTACGTAGTCGGGCTTCGTGTCTCCATTCAGCGCGCTCTTGCCTCGGCTGAGGAAGACGGCTTCGACCGGCGCCAGGTCGTCGGCATCGGGGTCGACACCACTGGATCGAGCCCGATCCCTGTCGACTCCAAAGGCGTGCCGCTTGTCCTCGACGAGCGCTTCGCAGACGAACCCGACGCCATGACCTGGTTGTGGAAAGACCACACGTCGTATGTCGAGACGGCCGAGATCAACCAGCGGGTGTCCACCGACCGGCTGCCCTACCTGGGCCCATGCGGCGATACGTACTCGAGCGAGTGGTACTGGGCGAAGCTTGCCCACTTCCTGCGTAGCGCCGATCCCGCAGTGCTAGAGGCGACAGATGGATGGGTCGAGCTCGCCGACTTCGTTCCCGGCTACCTGGCGGGTCGACTCGATCCGGCGACCATGGCACGCGGCATCTGTCCCGCCGGCCACAAGGCGATGTATGACACCGAGTGGGGCGGTCTGCCCTCGACCGAATTCCTCGACAGCATCGAGCCCGGTATGGGTGACTTCCGTTACTCGACTGTCGCCCAGCCCGCGGTAGCGCCCGTCGGGGGTTTGACCGACGAGCTTGCCGAGCAACTCGGCCTCCAACCCGGCATCAAGATCGCTGCCGGGGCATTTGACGCTCACACTGGTGCAGTGGGCGCCGGGGTTGCCGAAGGCACGTTGGTGAAGATCATCGGAACCAGCACCTGCGATACGACGGTGGTTCGCCGCGATCGGCCATTGATCTCCGGTCTCTGTGGGAGCGTTCCTGATTCGATCATCCCGGGGATGGCCGGGTTAGAGGCAGGCCAGTCGGCGGTTGGCGACATCTTCAACTGGTTCGCCGACACGCTCTCCCCAGGGGCGAGAGGCACCGGGGCACGGCTGGATGAATTGGCAAACGAAGCCGCACGGATCCCGCCGGGGGCAAGCGGGCTGCTGGGGCTCGACTGGCACAACGGCAACCGGTCGGTCCTCGTCGATCCGCTGCTGTCCGGAGCCATGGTCGGAATGACGCTGGCGACAACGCCCGCGGAGTTCTACCGGGCACTGATCGAATCGACCGCTTTCGGCGCTCAGCGCATCATCGAGCAGTTCGAGGCGAACGGGGTGCCGATCCAACGAATCGTGCTCAGTGGCGGAAGCGCCAAGAAGAGTGAGTTGCTTGTCCAGATCTATGCAGACGTAACGGGTCGAAGTGTCGAACTGGCGGGGACCTCGCAGACCTGTGCCGTTGGCTCGGCAATACTCGCCAGCGTCGCCGCCGGCATCTACGAGACGACCGAGGAGGCTCAGGCGGCAATGGTCCCCAAACCGGAGAGAGTCGTTGACCCGAACCCGAGGGCAGTTGGTGTCTACGCGGAGCTATACGAGATGTACCGAAAGCTTCACGACGCGTTCGGCCAGCGCGGCCCGAGCGACCTGTATGACGTCATGAAGGATCTGCACCGGATCCGAAGTGAGGTGACCAGTTGACCAATACCGCCGACCTCCGCGAGTACGTGCTTGCACAGAACGCTCGACTACCGGAAGAAGGTCTGGTGTCCCTCACCTGGGGCAATGTGAGCGGGCGCATCGATGAGTTGATCGCCATCAAGCCGAGCGGGGTTCCCTACGCCGGCATGAAGCCGGAGGACATCGTCGTTCTCGACCTCAATGGAAACATCGTCGCCGGCGAATTGCGGCCATCGATCGACACGGCAACCCACCTCGAGCTGTATCGGGAGTTTCCCGACATCGGCGGCGTGGTCCACGCTCACAGCACCTACGCCACCGCCTTTGCCCAGGCACGGGTCCCCCTCCTCTGTCTGGGGACCACGCACGCAGATCACTTCAACGGCCCGGTGCCGGTCACCCGACCCCTGAGCGCAGACGAGGTCGCCGACGAATACGAGACGAACACAGGTCGGGTGATCGTCGAGCACTTCCGGACCCAGGGGATCGATCCGCTGCATGTCCCGGCGGTGCTGGCCGCGGGCCATGCCCCATTCGTGTGGGGCACTGATGCGGCCGAGGCGGTCGACAACATCGTCGCACTCGAGGCGAGTGCCCGCATGGCCGTGCTCACCGGGTTGGTGACGGGCTCGAAGCCGGTTCCGCTCGAAGACTGGATTCTTGCAAAGCACCACGAACGCAAACACGGCGCAAACGCGTATTACGGACAGGGGGACCAATGATCGATCCCGGAGGCTCAGAGCTTTGGTTCGTCACCGGAAGCCAGCTTCTCTACGGAGACGAAACACTCGCCATGGTGGCGGACAACTCGCGGCAGATCGTGGCGGGTCTGAACAGCAGCCCGCACATTCCGCTCAACATCGTGGTCAAACCGGTGATGAGCAGTGGTGAGTCGATCGCAGCCATCGTCCGCGAAGCCAACGCCGATAGGCGGTGTGCCGGGCTGATCCTGTGGATGCACACTTTCTCACCGGCACGAATGTGGATCCGTGGGCTCGAGGAGCTCAACAAGCCATATCTGCATCTCCACACTCAATTCGCGCGTGACCTTCCGTGGGCGACCATCGACATGGACTACATGAACGCCCATCAAGCGGCCCACGGCGACCGCGAGTTCGGCTACATCGCGAGTCGTCTCCGCTCCCGCCGCAAGATCGTCGCCGGTCACTGGTCCGAGTCTCGTGTCGCCGAGAGAATCGGGACATGGGCCAGGGCCGCCTTCGCTGTCGCCGACGCCGCTGATGCCCGGATCGCCCGCTTCGGGGACAACATGCGGAGTGTCGCGGTGACCGAGGGCGACAAGGTCGAGTTTCAGCGTGTCTTCGGTTATGACGTCGAGGGCTACGGGCTTGGGGAATTGGTGACCCGCATCGGGCAATTCGCTGACGCCGAGATCGACAAGCTGTGCGGCGAGTACGACGACGCCTATGACGTGGCCCCCGAGCTTCGGCCCGGCGGTGACCGCCGTGAGTCGCTGCGGGACGCTGCGGCGATCGAGCTCGGCCTTCGGTCGCTTCTGGAGGAAGGTGGCTTCGTTGCATTCACCGACACCTTCGAGAACCTCGATGGCCTCAAGCAACTGCCCGGCATCGCCGCGCAGAGGATCATGGCCGACGGCTACGGGTTCGGGGCGGAAGGCGACTGGAAGACGGCGGCGATGGTCCGGGCCATGAAGGTCATGGCGCACGGGCTCGAGGGCGGGACCACCTTCATGGAGGACTACACCTACCACCTCGACCCTGATGGATCGCTCACACTCGGTGCGCACATGCTCGAGGTGTGTCCGTCGATCGCGGACGGCACGCCTCGTTGTGAGATCCACCCCCTGTCGATTGGTGGCAAGGAGGACCCGGTCCGACTCGTTTTCGATGCTCAGGCGGGACCCAGTGTCAACGCGTCGGTCGTCGACCTGGGCAACAGGTTCCGGATGACAGTGGCCCGCGTCGAGGTAGTTGCCCCTCCGGCGAGTACCCCCGCACTCCCGGTGGCGCGATCGCTCTGGAAGCCCGAGCCCGATCTGGGCAGTGCTGCCGAGGCTTGGATCCTCGCCGGGGGCTCACACCATTCGAGCCACAGCAGGGCGCTGAAGGTCGAGCATCTCGAGGACCTGGCACTGATCCTCGGTGTCGAGTTGGTGACGATCGATGCCGGGACCGATCTCAGAGAGCTCGAGAGGGAGTTGTTCTGGAATGACGCGGCACACCGTCTGATGCCTCGATGAAGGTGTTGCTCAGGCGGTAGTCCCGTCACGAGAAAGCAGATGCATGCAAGTGAGTAGACAGGGAACAACCAAGATGTTAGCGTTCCCGTTAACGATAACAACCCAACCAAATCACCCCAAAGTCACCCCCAATGGATGAGAAGAGAAGGAGAGCCCCCAACGACCAGATACCTGAGGAGCAAGGCCGTGACCTACAACGGCACCGGATGGAGACAAACATCCGACGGGTGCGAGGAATCCCTGAGCATCACGTCGACGAAAGAGAATGAACCCCAAACAGTGAGGAGGAGCTATGAAATCACTGAGTAACCGGAAGTCGCGATTCTCGGTTCTGCTGGTGGTGCTCGCGATGGCTATTGCCGCTTGCGGTGGCGACAGCACGGACGAGACGACAGGCGGAACGGAGCCGGCTACCGGCGGCGAGCTCGTCACAGTCGGCTTCGCGCAGACCGGATCCGAGTCGGGCTGGCGTTCGGCCAACACCGAGTCGATGAAAGCGGCTTTCTCGGAGGAGAACGGCTTCGAGCTGGTCTTCAACGCGGCCGACAACGACCCGGCGGCACAGATCGCCGCGGTTCGCAGCTTCATCAACCAGGGTGTTGACGCGATCGTCATCGCCCCGATCGTTGAAGACGGCTGGGAAGACGTGCTGCAGGAAGCCAAGGACGCTGGGATTCCCGTCGTTCTGGAAGACCGCACCGTCACTGCTCCGGAAGACTTGTACGCCACTTGGGTGGGTCTTGACTTCCGCAACGAGGGCGTGATGGCTGGTGAGTGGGCCGCCGAGACGTTCGGCGACACCCCGACCAAGATGGTGGTCCTCGAGGGCACGACCGGATCTGCTCCCGCCAACGACCGTGCCGAGGGCTTCGACGAGGCAATCGCCGGCACCGCGATCGAGAAGATCGACTCGCAGACCGGTGAATTCACTCGCGACGGCGGCAAGACCGTGATGGAGGGCTTCCTCCAGAAGTACGGAGTGGACGGCATCGACTTGGTCTACGCCCACAACGATGACATGGCCCTTGGTGCCATCGAGGCCATCGAGGCCGCGGGCGGCGTACCAGGCGAGGACATCCAGATCGTCTCGATCGACGCAGTGCATGACGGCATGCAGGCGCTGATCGATGGCAAGATCAACTTCATCGTCGAGTGCAACCCACTCCTCGGTGAACTGGCCGCTGGTCTCGTGAATGACGTGCTCGCCGGGACCGACGTTGAAAAGAAGGTCTACGTCAGCGACCAGACCTTCACCCAGGAGCAAGCCGCAGAGGCCCTCCCCGATCGCTTGTATTGATCTGCACTGACTGAGACCAAGTAGATAGGTTGCAGTGCTCTACCGGGGCGCCGGTTCGCCGGCGCCCCGGTCGGCACTCCATACAGATCGAGGGTGAACTGTGGCCTTGTCCGCGGATACAAGCGACCGTCGTATCGTCGAGATGCGAGGAATCACTATCAGCTTTCCGGGTGTGCTTGCCCTCGACAGCGTCGACTTCTTTCTTCGCCCGGGCGAGGTGCACTCTCTCATGGGCGAGAACGGCGCCGGGAAGTCCACCCTCATCAAGGCATTGACCGGCGTCTATCCCATCGACAGCGGGACGATCGACGTGAGCGGCACCAGCCGGATCTTCCGCAGCACGTTCGAGGCCGAGGCAGCAGGGATCTCGACCGTGTACCAGGAGATCAACCTCTGCACGAACCTGTCCGTCGGTGAGAACGTCATGCTCGGCCACGAGCCGCACAAGGGGGGCCGGATCGACTGGAAGGCCGTGCACCGATTGGCTTCCGAGCACCTCGAAGGCCTCGGGATCTCGATCGACACGCGGTCAATGCTCTCCAACCACTCGATCGCGATTCAGCAGCTGGTGGCAATCAGCCGGGCGATGGTGCTGGACGCCAAAGTCCTCATCCTCGACGAGCCGACGTCGAGCCTGGACCGAGGCGAAGTGGAGCAACTGTTCGCGGTGATCCGCGATCTGCGGGACAAGGGAGCTGCCATCCTCTTCGTGAGCCACTTCCTCGACCAGGTATACGAGATCGCCGACCGCATCACGGTCCTACGCAACGGCAAGCTCGTCGGCGAGTACCTCGTTAAGGACCTGCCCCGTGAAGATCTCGTCACCAAGATGATCGGTCGGGTGCTCAAGGAGTTCGAGGCCATCGCCTCGACCGTCGCGCGAGAGATCGATCGAACTGAGACGCCAGTCATGAAGGCCACCGACGTTGGCAGGCGCGGTGTGCTGGAGCCCGCTGATCTCGACGTGTACGAGGGCGAGATCGTGGGGATCGCCGGCCTGCTGGGCTCCGGGCGCACCGAGCTCGTGCGATTGCTGTACGGAGCCGACCGCGCCGACTCCGGCCATATCGAGGTGGGAGGTGCGCCGGCGAAAATGACCTCACCTCGCCAAGCGATCGACCGCCACATCGCCTTTTCGTCCGAGGATCGGCGCGCCGAGGGCATCGTGGCCGACCTCACGGTCGCAGAGAACATCCTCCTCGGCATACAGGCGCGGAAGGGCTTCCGGAAGATTCGCAGGGAGAAGCAAGAGTCGGTGGTGTCCGAGTACCTCGAGGCGCTCGACGTGCGACCGGCCGACCCGGACATGGTCGCCGGGAACCTGTCGGGAGGCAATCAGCAGAAGGTGCTCATCGCACGTTGGCTCGCCACCGCACCCGAGCTCCTGATCCTCGACGAGCCGACTCGAGGCATCGATGTCGGCACCAAGGCCGACCTTCAGCGCAAAGTCGCAGAGTTGTCGGAGCAGGGCCTGTCCGTGATCTTCATTTCGTCGGAGCTCGAGGAGGTGCTGCGACTCGCCCAGCGAATCGTCGTCATGAGAGACCGCAAGCGCATTGGCGAGCTCGAATCATCGACCGTGAAGCTGGACGGCCTCATCGACTTCATAGCCAATGAAGGCAAGGGGAGCGCAGCTTGAGGACCGTGATCAAGCACCGACTCTTCTGGCCGGTTGCCATGTTGATCTTGCTCATCGTCATCAACACAGTCGCACGTTCGCAGTTTGCCAGCATCACCATCCGGGATGGCCGTCTCTACGGCGCCTTGATCGACATCCTCCGTCAAAGCGCTCCATTGATGCTGGTCGCATTGGGCATGACCATCGTCATCGCCACGCGCGGAATCGATCTGTCGGTCGGAGCGGTCATGGCCGTGTCCGGAGCGGTGGCTCTCACCATCATCGACGGCTCGACCGATCCGAACCAACTTGGCGTGGTCGTGCTGGCGGTGGTGGTCGCGATCCTGGTCTCGCTCCTGCTCGGTGTATGGAATGGATTTCTCGTCTCGGTTCTCGGCATCCAGCCGATCATCGCAACGCTGGTGCTCATGCTCGCCGGCCGCGGTGTGGCACTCCTTATCACCGAGGGCTTCATCACAACCGTGAACAGCACGCCGTTCGAGTACATATCCACCGGATACTTGTTGCTGCTGCCATTCGCCTTCTTCATTTGGGTCGCGGCGGTCGCGGCGGTGGGGTTGATCGAGCGTCGCAGCGCACTCGGCGTCCTTACCGAGGCAGTTGGCATCAACCCCGAAGCCAGCCGTCTGGCCGGGGTGCGCTCGCGCGGCATTATCTGGAGCGCCTATGCCGCCAGCGCCATCCTTTCGGGCGTCGCGGGCCTCATCTACGCCTCGAACATCAAGGCTGCCGACGCCAACGCGGCGGGCCAATTCATCGAGCTCTATGCGATCCTCGCGGTGGTTGTAGGCGGTACCTCGCTGATGGGTGGAAAATTCAGCATCGCGGGCACAGTCGTGGGCGTGTTGATCATCCAGACCCTCGAGTCCTCCATCCTCTTCCTCGGGGTGTCGCCGGCGCAGAGCCCGGTGTTCTTCGCCTTGGTGGTGGTGCTGGTGGTGATCATCCAATCGCCCACATTGCATCGATATGCGCGGAGGCTGACTCGGTCGGCGCGACAGGCCAGCGAGCACGCCTCTGACCTGGAGCCGACCGGATGACGACGGTCGAGAAGGCAGCGGAGGTGCGAGGACAAGCCAGCGGGCCATACCGAGTTTTCATGAGCAGGCGGGCGTCTCTCCTTCCCACGCTGACCGCGGTCGCCATCCTCATCCTGCTCTTCATCGGCGCCGAGATCTTCCTGCGCGGGGATTTCATCACCCCTAGGAACATCTCCGCGCTTCTCTTGGACAACGCCTACCTGCTGATCCTCGCAGTGGGGATGACCTTCGTCATCATGACCGGAGGCATCGACCTGTCGGTGGGCTCGGTTATGGCCTTCACCGGGATCTGGCTCGCAAGTCTGCTGGAGGCCGGGACGTCGTTGGCGATCGCCATCCCAGCCGTCATGGTGGGTGGCGCACTGGTGGGCTTGCTCATCGGTATCCTGGTGCAGTTCTTCGACGTCCAGCCTTTCATCGCGTCGCTGGCTGGCCTGTTCCTCGCTCGCGGCCTCGCTTACGTCGTGAGCCTCAACTCGATCCTGGTCGAGAACGACGCCGTGCTCTCGTTGCAGTCGACCAGGTTCCAGATAGGAGATTGGTACATCACCCCGACAGGCATCTTGGCGCTGGTGGTCACCCTGATCGGGACCTACGTCATGCAGTACACCCGATTCGGGCGCACTACCTACGCCATCGGGGGCAACCCCCAAGCATCGTTGATGGGTCTCAAGGTGGCTCGGACCACTGTGTCGGTGTACGTGATCTCGGGGGTGTGCGGCGGTCTCGCCGGTCTCGTCCTCACCGCCTATTCGGGCGCCGGCTACCCACGTAATGGCATAGGCACCGAGCTCGATGTGATCGCCGCAGTGGTCATCGGGGGCACGGTGCTAACGGGAGGCCGCGGTTACGTATTGGGCTCGATGGTCGGCGTGTTCGTCTACGGCACCATCAAGACCATCATCTCGTTCATGGGTGCCGAGCAGTCCTGGATGCAGATCATCATCGGCGCACTGCTCCTGCTGTTCATCGTGGTCCAGCGTGCGATCGTTGCCCGGTCGGTCCGGCGAACTTAGAACCCACAAAATTCAGCCGTAATTGGGTGCCATAGGTCCGGATATGACCCCTTCTCGTCCCAATTACAAGGGGGGGTCAATTCAAAGCACCGGAGCTCCGATAATCTGACGACATGATCCGACGTCTCTGCTCCTTGCTCGCGCTCGCGCTGGTGGTTGCCGCGTGCAACTCGTCGGCGGGAACCAGCACTTCGTCGTCGGTTGCCGCCGCTTCCACTACCGCACCCGCCGACACCACCACCACCACGCAGGGTGCCACCTCCACCACCGTCGCCCCTGCTCCCAATGGCCCCCTTCCCGGTACCGAGAACCTGACCCCCGAGGTGCGAGACGAGTTGGTGAACCTGGTCGCGGTCACCGAGGAGGTGCGCGGGCTCCAGTTCATCGAGATGCCAACCATCACTGTCGTGTCCGAGGAGGAGCTCGAGGAGCGGGTTCGTGCCCAGTTCGAAGAGGATGCGGCCGACTTTCCCGCTGATGCCGCGCTCTACAAATTGCTCGGGCTCCTCGGCGGCGATGTGGACTTTCTGACCTTGCTGACCGATGTCTACGGCGAGCAGGTTGCCGGCTACTACGACGGAGACACCCGCGAGCTCGTGGTGCCGATCACGACTGAGGGTTTCAGCGTCGTCCAGCGGGCAACGCTGGTTCACGAGTTGACGCATGCGTTGACCGATCAGCAGTTCGAATTTCACGCGGTCTTCGACGCGATGTTCGAAGAGGACCGGCTCGATCAGGCCTCCGCTTATCAGGCGCTCATCGAAGGCGACGCCAGCCTGGCCCAGCTTCATTATTTGCAGTCCCTATCCCAGGCCGAGCTGGGTGAGTTTTTCGCCGAGGCCCTCGATGTCGACACCACAGCTCTCGACGCTGCGCCTCAGTTTCTCCAGGACTCGTTGATCTTTCCCTACGACTCCGGTCTGGCGTTCGTCCAGGAGCTGTACGACAACGATGGTGACTGGAGTGACGTCAACGACGCATACACGTCGATGCCTTCGCTTCCCGGTTCGACCGAGCAAGTGATCACACCGAGTGACTTCGAGCGTGACCTGCCGAAAGAGATCACGCCCGAGGTGGTCTCGGTTCCCGGCTACGACCTGGAGCGGACGTCGGTGTGGGGAGAGTTGGGGTTCCGAGTCATGCTCGATCAGGTGCTGGGCCAGGGGGTTGGTGTCACCGCGGCCGACGGATGGGGCGGCGACTACTACTTGCAGTGGTTCGACGGCACCAATGCCGCCCTGCTCCTCGTCTACGAGGGAGATACCAACCGTGACACCGACGAGTTGCGTCAAGCAATGTCCGACTACGCGGCGGCAGTGTTCGAGCAGGACTACGCCTCGGTTCAGGTCATCGACGGGCAGCTGGTGTTCATCGCTGCCGACGAAGAGGCGGTTGGCCAGCTCATCCTCGAGGCGATCTCCGCCTAAGGCCACCCTTCCCGGCCGGCACCGCATCATCTAGCGTCGGTCTGATGAGGAGGGTTCGACTGGTCAGCGACGGTTGGGCGTCCGAGGCGTCCCGGCCCGCGACCTTCGTCGAGAGATTTCGCGGACTTCGCGGGCAACCCGTTGATGCACGGCTCCTTTTCGAAACCTCGAGCATCCACACGATCGGCATGCACCGATCGATCGCACTGGTGATGATCGGAGCTGATTGGCGGGTGGTGAGGGTGCAGACTTTGGCGCCGAACCGTCTGGTGCGAGAGCGGGCTGTTCGCTTCATCCTCGAGCTCCCGGAGGGCGCCGAGGTGCCATCTGAGGGAGATGACGTCGTGATCACCGATGTCTGACCGGGGGTGTCTTGTTCTCTGTGCCACTCCCATCGGGAACCTGGCCGATGTCTCGGATCGGTTGCGAACCGCACTCGCTGAGGCCGACGTCGTCTATGCCGAGGACACAAGAAGGACTTCCGTGCTCTTGGCGCATGTGGGGGTATCGACGCCGATTCGATCGTTGTTCGTGGGCAACGAGGAGGCGCGTACCGAGGAGCTCGTGGGCGCCGTCCTCGAGGGGAAGGTCGTCGCCCTGGTCAGCGACGCCGGCATGCCCGGAATCTCCGACCCTGGAGCATCAGCCGTGACGAGGGTCAGGGAGGCCGGGCGCCCGGTCACAGTGATACCCGGCCCGAGTGCGGTGACCAGTGCTGTCGCCGTCGCCGGATTTGGCGGCGAGGGATTTGTGTTCGAGGGTTTTCTCCCCCGAAGGGGAAAGGCCAGGTCGCAGCGTCTCCAGAGGATCGCCGTCGAGGATCGACCCGTGGTCCTGTTCCTAGCCCCGCACCGGTTCGAGGCCGATCTCGTGGATCTCGCTTCTACTTCCGGGGGGGAACGTCGGCTGGTCGTCGCCAGAGAGCTCACCAAGCTTCACGAGGAAGTGTGGGCCGGGACCATCAACGAAGCACTCGATGAATGGTCACAGCGCACACCGAAGGGCGAGTTCACCATCGTTCTCGCCCCAGCCGAGCCACCGGTGGTCAGCCTGAGCGAGGCGGTCGAGCAGGCTCGATCGCTGGTGTCAGGAGGTTGGACGCGCTCGGAGGCGTCCCGTGAGGTCGGCCGGGCCACGGGCCTGCCCCGTCGCCAGATCTACGAGGCTCTGCTCGAGCCTCAGGACCGAAGCTGAGACCGGCACGACGAGCAGACCCCACGACCCTTGAACTGGGTGACTTTGGTGTCCGATCCGCAGAAGGTGCAGGTGTCGGTCATCTTCCGGAGCACGATCGAACTTCCCTCTACCGCGATGAACAAATGGTCGCCCTCCCTGATATTGAACAGACGACGGGTCTCAGCGGGGATCACGATCCTTCCCAGGTCGTCGATCTTGCGGGCGATTCCAGTTTCCATGCGGGCATTGTCCTCCGGGATCCGAGCCTACCCCGGGGCCCGCGATCGGTGGCGGGTACCGTCCGCACCGATGGGATGGGTCGACACTCACTGTCATCTCCAGCTGGACGGGCGCGACCCGGCCCAGCTCCTGGAACGCGCCACCGACATCGACTGGGTGGTGGCTCCCGGAGTGGATCTCGAAAGCTCTGAGGCGTCCCGGGCCCTGGCCTCGAGGTTCCCCGGTCGGGTCTTGGCCACTGCAGGACTCCATCCCCACGACGCCGAGTCCTGGCCTGCACAAGGCGACGGCATTGCCCGGCTGGCCGGCGAAGCCGCTGCCATTGGGGAGACCGGGCTCGACTTCTATCGGAACCTGGCCCCGCGTGACGACCAGGTCACGGCGTTTCGCGAGCAGATCGCTCTGGCTGCCAACTTGAGCAAGCCGATCATCATCCACTGTCGGGACGCCTTCGCCGAGGTCTTCGAGATCGTCGAGCAGACCGGTATTGGTGGTCAGTCGGTCCTCCATTGCTGGACAGGTGGCCCCAAGTGGACCAAGCGATTTCTGACCCTGGGGGTGATGTTCTCGTTTGCCGGGCCGGTCGCGTTCCTGACAGGGGACACCGTTCGATTGGGGGCAGCCGAGGTCCCGCCGGAACGGGCGATGGTCGAAACCGACACCCCCTACCTCGCCCCGCCCCCGCATCGAGGAGAGCCCAACGAGCCGGCGTGGGTCGCCTTCGTCGGTGCTGCCCTCGCCGAAGTCTGGGACATGGACGTCGACGAGGTGGCGCGGATCACGTCGGCCAATGCGACGCGGGTGTTCAAGACATGATGGCGCAGACCAGGTCCGAGATCGTCGATCTCCTCGAGCGACATGGTCTGACGCCGACACACCACCTCGGTC
>DATDJH010000357.1:0-3541 GCA_036520635.1 Acidimicrobiia bacterium | reverse complement strand
ATAGGCGAAGGTGGTCAGCGGCGCTTGGGCCAGTCCATTCGCCCTGGTGACATGTCTCCAGGCTTCCCCGGGATGCAGGGACATCCGATGTTTCAACATCGCGGTCGTCGAGGTGTAACCGTCCTTACTGAACGCCTTTGTCTCTTCGATCTGCTGCACCACGGTCGCAATTCGGGCGTCGTAACGATCGCGATGGGTGAATAGAGATTCCAGCTCTTCGATCAGATCCTCGGGGGCGATGCAGTCGGGTGGTGCTTCCAGCGTGTCGAACATATGTTCGTAACGTACTCAACCCCGGTGACAGATTCCATACCCTCGCGGCCAAGTTCGAAAAGAATTCCTTCGGCCGTCGAGGAAGCACCGCCGAACCTAGGGCTGAAGCACCTCATCGACATAGACGTCCACCTTCTCGTTGTAGAAGGAGACCAGCCCGGCGATGGCTTCGGCTTCGGCTAGCGGGTGGTCATAGCCCCAAGCGATGTCCTTGTACGACTTGCCGTCGATAGCGGCCGACCAGTAGCGAGCCTGACCCTTCCAATGACATGTGGTGGAGGTGTCGGTAGGGACCAAGAGATCCATGCGAATATCGCTCGGAGGCAAGTAATACCGCACCGGAAGACCGCGCTCATAGAGGAACATGGGCCGCTCCGAGTCGGCGACGGTGACCCCGTCGATCTCCACGCGAATCCGCTGGGTTGAAGCCTCTATTGGCACAGCCAAGATCAACCGCTCCGAAGAGAGGCAGATTCCCCTCCGTTCATGGCTAACGCCATGTCGCGGGCCAGTTCCATCGATTCCCAGTAGGCACCGAACCTCCCCTTGAGCCCTGCAGGGCCTTCCGCGTAGATCCGGCGCCCCAGGATTCGGGAAGCAGTCTCGACGTCAGACCTCCTCTGCTCGGCGAGAGCCCTCAGCAGAGAGCGTTCCATCGGGTTGGGGCACAATTCGGGACGGTCGGTCAGCGACTCCAACAGCTCGGCCAGGTCGTGGTCCTCTCCCAAGAGCTCGGACATCCGATCGAGGGTGATCACCATCCCCAGCACCACTTCGGGCCACAACGGCGTGATGATCTCCATTTGGTGTTTGAGGTACTTGACCCGCTTCCTCCAACTGTGGAAGGTGGCCGGGCTTGGATTCCGATACGCCATGACCATCTCGCTCCTGCCGCGTCGATAGGTGGCCTTCAACCCTGGACCGATGCTCGAATACCTGTCACGAATCCCGGTCCCGTACACCTCTCTGGCGTGGGAATCGGTCGGCCAGGACGCATATCGGCTGTGAGCTCGTTCGAGATTGGCCACCACGCGGGGCACCAGCTCGGGATCCTCCATGGCCCTGGTCTCCACTCGGGCCCGATTCGCCTCGAGACGCTCGTGCGTCTCTTCGAAAGTTCCGTCGGCAAGGAATGACCCGTAGAGCAGCTCGAGATCGTCGAGCGCGTTGCCCATCACCGCCGCCGAGCGGACGCTGCTCAGCATTCGCGCGGTGTCACGCATGGCCCGGTTCTCGAAGCGGTAGACCTTTTCGCCAATCTCCGACCGAACAAGCCGGAGCAAGGCCCGAACCTTCTTCGTCGACTTCCGCGCAGCGTGAACCGCCTCGCCAAAAGCCTCTTCCCCGTCATAGAAGCCGGTCACCGCGACCTCCATTTCATGAAGACTGAGCCGTTGGAGACCGACGCCCAAGGGCTCGCCAGCATGGAGTCGGAAGTCAGGGAGAGTCAGGACGACGGCATCCGCATGGGGAGGCTGGGCAGCCAAAAGGGTCACCCGGCCAGCGTAATGTCGGGGTCTGTGAGATCCGCGGGTCTTCTCCCCTTCCGACGACATGATGGCATCGAGGTGCTGGTCGCCCACCCCGGTGGGCCCTATTTCGCACATCGCGACAACGGCTGGTGGTCGCTCGTCAAGGGCATGGTGGAGAAAGACGAACACGACGAGGTTGCCGCGGCGCGGGAATTCGAAGAGGAGACGGGCTGGCCCGCCCCATCTCAGCCCTGGATCCCACTTGGCGATGTTGTCATGAAGTCACGCAAGGTCGTCGTTGCCTGGGCGGTCGAGGCCGACTACGACATTGACACCCTGGGTCCCGGCCTGTTTTCGATGGGCCACCAGCGTTTTCCCGAGATCGATCGAGTGCAATGGATGCGGCCCGAGTTGGCCCGGGTCAAGCTGAATCCGGCGATGGGGACGTTCGTCGATCGTTTGGAACAACTCCTCGGCACCTGATGTTTCGACATGTGAGATCTGAGCGAAGACGGATTTACAGAAACGGAGAACGACAATGAGTGACACGCCGCAGACAGAAGCAGAGTGGCGCCAGAAGCTCGACCCCGAGCAGTACCAGGTGTTGCGCGAGGCGGGGACCGAGCGGGCGTTCACCGGCAAGTACTGGAACTCAAAGGCCCACGGGACCTACCGCTGCGCCGGCTGTGGTGAGGAGTTGTTCTCGAGCGAGACCAAGTACGACTCGGGCTCGGGTTGGCCCAGCTTCTACCAACCAATCCAATTGGAGAAGGTCGCCGAGGACAGGGACAGCTCCTACGGGATGGTTCGCACCGAAGTCCGCTGCTCCAACTGTGGCGGCCACCTCGGCCACGTTTTCGACGATGGACCAAATCCCACCGGGCTCCGCTACTGCATCAACTCGGCGGCGCTGGACCTTGAAGAAGAGGACCGGAAGTCAGAGTCTGGCTCTGGCCTCGGCGAGTAGCTCGCCAAACCTCTCGTCTCGCTCGGTGACGGGTAAAGACGACACCTCGATCCTCCCCTGAACCAGGCCTCCGCTTTCGGTGAGGTCGACATCCACATCGTCGAGGATCCGTCGCACCGGCTCGTTGAACGCTTGGACGGCGAAACAGAGCTCGGTCAGCTGATTGGCCCGGGCGGAGGCGACCAGGGCTTCGAAGAGCACCCGGCCCAGACCTCGCCCCTGGAATCTGTCGACGACAGTCACCGCGACGTCGGCACAGACGGGGTCCGAGAACCGGATGTAGCGGCCGACACCGGCGGGCTCGTTGTCGATGGCCGCCCCCCACGCCACATGCCCGACCTGATCGACTTTGGTCAGGTAGTCCAGCTCCGAGGGGGTGAGGTGGTCTACCCCCACTCCAAATCGGGCAAACCGGCTCTCGAGCGACATGAGGCTCAACCCTTCGGCGAGCAGGCCCCGATCATCGGGATGGATCGGGCGTAGCTCGGCAATCGAGCCATCGCGAAGGGTGACGGCAATCGTTGGCAGATCGGGTGGCGATGTGTCTGGCATGAGAGGTGCTTGCTATAGCAAGCATACCGCGAGCAGGAGGGCTACTCCTGTAACTTCACCGTCGATGGCTAGGCAGAGGCTGGCAACAGTCACCTCCGAATTTGGGTCGGGGAAGAGGGAGTCGCATGACTCTTCACCCTTTTATGAGCGGTTCAGCCCGCCTCTGATCTCCGACGATGAGAATGTCGCAACGCCGGTGGCGATCGACCACCTGTTCCACGGCGATGCCCGGGAGATGACAGACGATCAGGTGGCAGATCGCTCGGTTGCCCTGGTC
>DATDJH010000356.1:0-2212 GCA_036520635.1 Acidimicrobiia bacterium | reverse complement strand
GTCGGCGATTGGATCCTCCGGGACACCAATTCCCGACTGGTTGGCGTAGGCGCCCGGGCCCCACTGGCCCATGAGGCTCATCGCCGCGGCACCTGTGCCGATGGTTCCCGACTCACCGTCGGGACCGTCCCACGGTGCGGCCAGGAAGCCTGGCTGGAATGGCTCCATGTCGATCAGTCGCTTCAGCTGGTTCCCCGCCTCGACGAACTCCGGCGTGTTGAAGTCGAGGTCCGCAGTCACCGCGTCCATGGCGGCCTTGCCTCCCTCGCGGATCATCAGGTAGGAGTAATAGAAGTGGGCGGGCCACTTGTCACCGGCCCCGACCGCGATCGGGGTGATGCCAGCGTCCTTCAACGCCTGCACGTCGGTGAGGAACTCCTCCCAAGTCGCTGGCGGGGCAGTAATCCCGGCCTGTTCGAACAGGTCCTTGTTGTACCAGAACCCGACCATCCCCAGGTTGAAGGGAATTCCATACTGGGCCCCGTCCACCTGATAGAGGCCAGTAGCGCCTTCGTTGAGGTTTCCGATGAATCCTGACGAGGCATCGGTGATGTCCTGGACCAGACCCGCTTCGACCTGCTCGCGGAGGCCACCGCCACCCCAGGACTGGAAGAGGTCGGGGACGTCCCCTGCCTGGAGATTGGTCTGGAGCGCTGCCTTGAAGGCCTCGTTCTCCATGACGGTGATCTCGATCGTGACGTTGGGGTGCTCGGCCATGAAGGCGTCCGCCATGTCCTGCCACACGGTCATCATCGGATCGGTGTTCTGGATGTGCCACCAGGTGACGGTCACCGGTTCATCCGATGGCGCCGCCGTGGTGGTGGTCTCAGCCGGGGCCGCAGTAGTGCTCGTACCCTCGTCCGGGGCGGCCGTCGTACTGCTGGCGGCACCGCCATCGCCGCATGCGGCGAGCACCATGACCAGGATGGCCAGCAAGGCCAACGGTCTCTTTAGTAGTCGATTCACCTGTGTTTTCTCCTTCCAACAGTGGCGCACCGCCGGGCCTTTGCGCCTCGTAATCGTTTTCAGTCGTTCGGTCTCTAACTCGCTTCCTCCTCGGGGTTCTTGGTCAGGTCACAGCCCGGCACGAGTGCCGGACCACGAGCTCTGTAGGCAGCGTGACGTGGATGTTGTCTTCGCCTGGTTCCTTGATCAGCCTGATGAGGAGGCTCGCCGCCTCATAGCCCATCTGCTGGATCGATTGGTCGATGGTTGTGAGTGGCGGGTTGGTCAGCGCGGACTCCGGGATGTTGTCGAACCCCACCACGGAGAGGTCGTCGGGCACGGTGAGGCCAAGCTCGGCGGCAACCCTCATGGTCTGAATGGCCGATACGTCGTTGGCGGCGAACACCGCTGTCGGTCGGTCGTACGACTCCAGCAGCTCTCTGGCGCTGGTCCGCGCCGAGTCCTCCGAATAGCCGCCAATCCGAACCAGTTCGGGCTGGTATCCGATGCCAGCCTCGGCGAGGGCCGCGCGATAGCCAGACTCCCTGCGCCTGGCAGATTCCAAGTCGGGACGACCGGCGAGGAATCCGATCCTGGTGTGACCGAGGCCTACGAGGTATCGGGTGGCGGTCATAGCCCCCTCATAGTTCTCCGAGTCCACGGTGGGCATCGTGGAGGGTCCGGTGTGGGGATCCACTGCCACCACCGGAGCACCGAGGACCGGATCGACCACGGTCGGGGTCACCAGGATGGTTCCGTCGGTGAGGGTCCCGCTCAATCGCGACAGGTAGCGCCTCTCCCAACCGGTGTCGTCCTCGAGATGGCCACCACCGGAGTAGACGATGAGCTCGTATCCAGTGCCTCGGATGGCGCGAGCGGCGCCCTTGAGTAGTTCGGCGCTGAAGGGCTCTATGTCGGCAACGATGATCCCAATCACATTGGTGCGGGCGCTGCGCAGACTCCGGGCGATCAGGCTCGACTCGTAGCCCAGCTCATCGATGGAAGCTTTGACCCGTGTTGAGGTGTTGGGCGCCACCCCGTACCGCCCGTTCATCACCCGGGACACGGTGGCGATGGAGACCCCGGCATGGGCCGCGACATCGCCGATGGTCACTCTCACAACCGATCTCCTCCACCGGATTCGTGGCCGAATCTCGGTAACGATTTCGATAACGATTACAAACATAGGGCGCGGTCCAGGTTCGATGACGCCCGGAGCGTGAATTTCTTTCGTGATTCAGGCGGGGCCGAGACGAAGCATCCCGAA
>DATDJH010000355.1:0-5145 GCA_036520635.1 Acidimicrobiia bacterium | reverse complement strand
TGGTCGAGGGTGCTCATTGCGGCCGGCCGACTGCACCGCAGCCCGAAGCGGCGAAGGAAGTGATCGAATTGGCTGCCGCGCTCGCCCATCAGGTTCCGGTTCTTCACGACATCTCCACGGGGGGCCTGGCGGTGACCGTGGCCGAGATCTGCATCGTCTCCGGAGTAGGTGCCGAGCTCTGGGGCCAACCCGACGCCAGCCTGTTCTCGGAGGATCCTCATCGCTTCGTGGTGATCATGGAACCGGGAACTGTCACCCTCCCCGGCGGGGTGGCGAGGCGGATTGGCACTGTTGGAGGCGACTCCCTCGAGATTGCGGGTCACAAAGTCGGGCTGGACCTGCTCACCAATACCTACCGGGAGGCGATTCCCCGCCGCATGCGGGGGTGACAGCGACTCGCTCAGCTCGACAGAGCCGCCCCTGGGGACCCGATACCATCGCCGGGTGACGCGAACCATTGGAATTCTCACCGCGGGCGGGGACAGCCCCGGGCTCAACGCAGCGATCCGGGCCATCGGCAAGGCAGCCCAGCGGGCATACGGGATGGAGGTCATCGGCTTCAAAGATGGGTTCCAGGGCCTGATGCTGAACCGTTTCGCGCGTCTCGACTCTGACGCTCTCTCCGGGATCCTGACCCGGGGCGGAACGGTGCTCGGAACCAGCCGTGCTCGAGTCGACAGGATGGAACTCGAGGACGGCACCACGATGGACGGGCGCTCAGTGATGCGCGAGATCGTCGAGCACCACCAGATCGAGGCGCTGGTCTGTCTGGGTGGTGACGGGACAATGCGCAACGCACTGAGACTCGAAGAGGCCGGGATCCGCACCCTCGGGGTGCCGAAGACCATCGACAACGACGTCACCGGGACCGACGTGACCTTCGGCTTCGATACCGCGATGAGCATCGCCACCGATGCGATCGACCGCCTTCACTCAACGGCCCACTCCCACCACCGGATAATGGTGGTCGAGATAATGGGTCACGACGTGGGCTGGCTGGCTCTCGGGGCCGGGCTGGCCGGCGGAGCCGACGTCATTCTCATCCCCGAGATCCCCCACGATGTCGAAGCGGTTGCCTCCTCGATCAAGCTCCGCAAGGAGGCGGGCAGCGCCTTCTCGATCGTGGCCGTCGCCGAAGGCGCCTATTCACGTGAGCAAGCCGAGACTCAGGCGGCGATCGTCGAGGAGCTGGAAGCCGCGATCGGGAGCGACCGGAAGCGGCTCAAGAAATCCCTGAAGGAGCTCCAGGAGAATCGGTCGAAGAGAACCGAGCAGCTGGCAGCGACTCTGGAAACCCTCACCGGGCTCGAATCGAGAGTCACCATCCTTGGCCACGTGCAACGGGGCGGGACCCCGTCCGCGGCCGACCGCTTGCTCGCCACCCGGCTGGGGACCGCATGCGCGGACTACATCGACCAAGGCTTGCGAAACGTGATGGTTGCCGCAAGGGGCGAGGGGACCGAGCCGGTGCCCCTCGAGGAGACCGCCGGCATCACCAAGTTCGTGCCCCTCGATCACCCCTGGTTGAAATCGGCGCGCAGTCTCGGGATCTCCCTCGGAGACTGATCTAGACGATCGGTTGCCGGGCTCGCAGCGCCACGTAGGTCCAGAACGCCCCAAGTGCGTCGACCATGGCGAAGAACGCCAACTGCCAGGGCTCGCCAGTAAGGGCGAAGGCGAGGAATGCGGCCGCACTGAACATTCGGGCCAGCACCGTTGCGATGAAGAAGTGACGAGCCTCGTTGATCGCCGCGTCGTAGAAATACAGAGCGAGGATCACCACGAGGACTCCCACAACCCGAATCCAGATCTCTTCGGTGATGGGCATCCCGAGGATCTTGAGCAGGGTGTTCGGTCCCACCACCAGCCACGTCCCTAGTACCAACAGGTAAACGCTCCACGCATACACACTTCGAGCCGCAGGTGACATGGGCCTCCTTCCCCCGTTCAACCTAGCCTGCGTCCGATGAGCACACTCGGTGCGATCCTCGCCGGCGGCCGAAGCTCCCGGATGGGGATGGACAAGGCAGAGGTCGAAGTCGACGGACAGACGATGTTGCAGCGCGTGGCCTCGGCGCTCCAGGCGTTCCTTCCCCACGTAGTCCTGCTGGGCGCCGACCGGGAGGGGATGGAGTGCTGGCCCGATGACCTTCCCGCCCGAGGCCCCCTCGGCGGGATCGCGAGCGCCCTCTCTCGCATGGAAGACGACCACTTGCTCGTCGTCGCCGTAGACCAGCCCTTTGTCCGCACCGAGACACTGGCCCGACTCGGAGACTTGAAGTCAGAGATGACGGTGGTGCCGGTCGATGCGCTTGGAGTGCGGCAGGTGACCTGCGCCGTGTATCCAAAGTCGATTGCCGAAGTGGCGATGGAGGAGGCACAAGCCGAGGGCTCGATGCAGAGCCTTCTCGATCGGGTCTCGTTTCAGGCGGTGACCCCAGAGACCTGGGCTTCGTGGGGAGAGGACGGAAGAAGTTGGTTCTCAGTCGACACACCGGCGTCCCTCGAAGAGGGAATTCGCCGGTTCCTGTGACATGAAGACGGGGCCCTAAAGGGCCCCGTCTTCCTCTGGCGGCAGCTGGGATTCAGGGGCTCGTTGGGTTGTTATCCCGCCAGAGTTGTCGTGGTTTCGGAACCGGCCGGCGCCGTGGTCGAAGACCCGCCGTCGTCCGGATTGTTGGAGTCGCAGGCGACGAGCAGCAAGCTCAAAGCGAGTGCCGAAGCCAGCAGACCCTTGGTCAACCGGTTGTTCATTTCTTGCCTCCAGAGCCGCTCGGAGCGAGCGGCCTGGTGCTTCATTCCACATTTGCCCGGTTTTCAAACATGGCGTGTGCCCTTTGTCGCCAGGACGCGTGTGACTAGATTCGTCACAGGAAAGTTGAGGACATAGATGCCCTGCCTGCTCATCGTATTTCTGGTCGTAAGCCCCCGTCTCACGATGGTTGCCCTCTGGCTACTCACCGACTGGGTGGACCGGGTCTACAACGGATGGCTGGTACCCGTCCTAGGTATCGTCTTCCTCCCCTGGACCACGGTGCTTTACACCATCGGCTACATCATCTCGGGTGACACCGCGGCTCCATGGGGCATCCTCGGGCTGATCGTTGGTGTCTTCTGCGACATCATGAGCTACGCCGGTTCGTCGAAGCCGGTCCGCAACAGCTTCCAGGGCGCTAGCTAAACGTCTGGGCCCTCATCGGGGGCGAATAGTTCGGGATCCCGTCTGCCTACCATGGCCGACGTGCCCGAGCAGGCTGTCAACTCACCACTCGCGGGGCCCGGTGAGGCCTGTGGAGTCATAGCTGCCTACACCCCGAATGAGCTCGCAGCCAACCTCATCTACTTCGGCCTGTTCGCCCTCCAGCACCGGGGGCAGGAGTCGGCCGGGATCGCAACCTCCGACGGGGAGACGGTCACCGTCTTCAAGGACCTCGGCCTGGTGGCGCAGGTCTTCGACGAGTCGACCCTGGCCGTTCTCGATGGCCATGTCGGCATCGGGCACACCCGCTATTCGACCATGGGCTCCAACAATTGGGCCAACGCACAGCCCGTCCATCGTCAGGTCGGCAACACCAGCCTGGCGCTGGGTCACAACGGCAACCTGACCAATACCCGCGAGCTCGCGGAAGCTCTCGGCATCTCCGGTGCCACTACTGACTCGGACCTCATGGCCGAGGGAATCGCCCGAGCCCTCGACGACGAGCGCTCCGACGCCCGGGGGCTCGAACTGGCGATCATGAAGGCAGCGCCCACCTGGAAGGGCGCCTTTTCCCTGGTGATCATGGACCAGGGCCGGGTGGTCGGGCTCCGCGATCCCAACGGCTTCCGCCCGCTCTGTCTTGGCTCCCTGCCCAATGGCGGCTGGGTACTCGCCTCAGAGACTGCCGCCCTCGACCTGATCGGCTCCCGGTTCGTGCGAGAGATTGGCGCCGGGGAGATGGTCGTCATCGACGCCGGCGGAGTCCACAGCTACTCCCCCTTCGAGAAGGTGACTCCGGGTCTCTGCCTCTTCGAGTTCGTCTACTTCGCCCGGCCTGATAGCCAGATGTACGGGCGGAGCATCCACGGCGCCCGTCATCAGATGGGCCAGGTGCTGGCTGGGGAGCATCCGGCCGATGCGGACATCGTGGTCCCGGTGCCTGAGTCGGGGATCCCCGCCGCCCAGGGCTTCGCCGCGGCCAGCGGCATCCCCTACACCGACGGTCTGGTGAAGAACCGCTACATCGGGCGCACCTTCATCGAGCCGACCCAGACCATCAGGGACCGCGGGATCAGGCTGAAGCTGAACCCGATCGTGGAAAACCTCAATGGAAAGCGGGTGATCCTGGTCGACGACTCGATCGTCCGGGGCTCGACCACCCGCAAGCTGGTCCAACTGGTTCGAGAGGCCGGGGCCGTCGAAGTCCATCTCCGGGTGTCTTCGCCCCCCTACCGCTGGCCGTGCTTCTACGGGATGGACACATCTGATCGGTCGACGTTGATCGCGTCCCGCATGGACGTCGAGGAGATCCGGGAGCACCTCGGCGCCGACTCGCTCGGCTACCTCTCGCTCGAGGGGCTGCTCGGCGCCACCGGAGTAGCCGACGCCGGGTTCTGCACCGCCTGTCTCTCCGGGGAATACCCCACGGACATCCCCGAGGTGACGGACAAGTTCCAGCTCGAGCGTTCCTGAGGATGACCTCCTATCGGGAGGCCGGGGTCGACCTCGACGGCGCCGATCGCCACGTAGCGAACATCTCCTCAGTGGTGACCGCCACCTGGGCAGCCAATGTGATCGGTGGCTTTGGCGGTTTCGCTGCCGGTGTGGAAATCCCCAGCGGCTACACCCGGCCGGTTCTGATGATGTCGGTCGACGGGGTCGGCACCAAGTTGGAGCTGGCGCGCCGCTCCGGGCGTTGGGACGGCGTGGGCAACGACCTGGTCGCCATGTGTGTCGATGACCTGGCGGCTCTCGGCGCCCGACCAATCGGATTCGTCGACTACCTGGCGGTGGGCGCCCTGGACGAGGGGCGGGACCTGGCGATTGTGGCCTCGATCGCTGCCGCCTGTGTCGTTGCCGCTTGCCCTCTGCTCGGTGGGGAGACCGCCGAGCATCCCGGTGTGATGGAGCCCGATGCGGTCGACCTGGCGGGGGCGGTCATGGGT
>DATDJH010000354.1:0-2310 GCA_036520635.1 Acidimicrobiia bacterium | reverse complement strand
GGCATCATGTAGTCGTTGAGGTCGTACTCGGCGTCCTCGTCGAGATAGTCACCGATCCCGGAGCGATGAGACAACAGGTGCTCGACGGTCACCTCGTCGCTGATCAGCGGAAGGTCGCTCCCGAGCAGTGACCGGGCCGTGGTGGAAAGGTCGAGAACTCCCTCTTCGATGAGACTCACCACCGCGAGGGCGGTCAGACCCTTCGACCCACTGGCGGTCCCGAACCGGGTGTTGATTTCATTGGGGATCGCCCAACCGCGGTCCGCCGTCCCGTATGCCTTGGCCGACTCGGTCTCTCCGGCCCGGTCGACCCGAACCACACCTGAGAACTCCTCTGCGGCCGCCAATGCATCGAGGTCGTGTTCGAGGGACATCGACCGGAGGGTATCTCTCACCCGACCAAGGCTCGAGCCAAATAGAAGCAGGCGGCACCGACCCCGATCACTCCCCAAAGCGAACGACGGAACACGATGCCACCGACCACCCCGCCAAAGGCCGCAGCGATGTTGGCAGTGAGCTCGGGGGTCCCCGCCGGAGCCGCCAGGCCATTGGTGGCGATCGCAATGAACAGCGCCAAAGGAAACACCTCGAGGAACTTGCCCACTCTTCCTCCCGGTGCCGAGCGGGGCTTCAGAAGAAACGCGACCCTCGTGGTGAACGTAATCGCCGCAACCCCGAGAACTAGGGCGAAATCACTCATCGATCACCAGCCCGACCAGGGATGCAGCAAAGGCCGCCGTCGAGATCTGCCATGCCACCGGAAGTGTCTTCATCGCGATCAACGTGGCGACCACAGACGCGCCAGCCACCACCCAATCCCGGCGTACGTTGACCATCGGCGCCGCCAGCCCCATAAAGAGGAGCCCGAAGAGCACACCGATCCCGACAGCGCCCGGATCGATCGACGAGCCAAACCAGGCACCTATCGCGGTGCCAATGATCCAACCGGTGTACAGCATCAGATCGGCCGCGGTCTTGTAGGCGACCGGGTCTTCGACGCCGGCGTCGTAGGCCCTGATAGTGAGCCCGAAGGTCTCGTCGACCAGGATGAAGGCAAGTCGCAGCCGGGTCCTGAGGGGTTGTGGGCCGATGATGTCGGCGAGCTTCGCCGACATCGGAAGATGGCGGAGCCCGAGCCCGGTGGCCGCCAGGAGGATGGGAACGGGACCGGCGGCGACCAGACCGACCATCGTGAACTGGGCGGCGCCGGAGACGATGATGGCCGATGAGAACAGGGTGAGGGCGGGAGAGAACCCGGCGTCGACGGCGAGGACCCCGTAGGCCAACGCAAACGCACCCACCGCGAAAACCAGGAAGAAGGCCTCACGCGCTCCCTGGCGAAACGATGGATTGCCAAACATTTGTCGACGTTATCAATCATAAATCCCGGCCAGGTACGCCCTCCCCTCGGCAACCACACAGAGCAGGGCTCCCACAGAGGTCACCAACTGGTAGCGGTCGGCGTCCTTCTCCCCCAGCCACCACCGGGCGCTGAGACGCCACGGCCCGCTCCAGGTGAGGACCGGCTCCCAGCGAGTGCCGAGCCGGACCCGGGAGGGCATCCCCTCATCCCATTCCACCTCCAAAGGCTGGAGCCGTGGTGGGACCAGGGCAGGGCTTGGCCCGGGGGTCGCTCCCGGCCATGGTGCATCTGGATCCCGGGCGGCATCGGTCGGCGGCTCACCCCAACGGGACCATGCGACCCTTTCCTGGGGCATCCTCCCCCCCTGGGCCCTCCCCTGGAGCACAGCATCAGGGCCGAGCAACGCTTGTGCCCTGGTCAGAGCCCTTTCGGCTTCGATCCTCGAAGTCTCGTTCTGAAGCAACCCAAGCTGTCGACCCTGATCGGAGAGATCGGCCGGTGCAATCCGCAATCTCACGATCCCCCCGGGCACCCCGCCCGCCTCAACCCAGGCCCGGAGTTGCCACCACACCCGATCGGCGAGCGCCTTCTCTGTGAAGGGGTCCGCCGATCGCCATATCCGCTCCCGGGTCTGACCGGTCGCGGACTCGGCGAGGATCGATACCCGATGCGGAGCCACCCCGTTCATTCGCAACCCGCGCAGCAACCGCTCCGACAGCGCACGAGATGCGAAGGCGACAGCATCCAGCGTCTCCAAGGGGTCCTCGAAGGCGGCGTCGACAGCGAGATCGGGTGAGATCGCCCGGGGATCGACCGGCCGGTCCTCCCCACTGGCCAGCCGATGGGCGAGAGCTCCCGGGTTGCCGAAGCGGGTGGCCAGGGCATCACGGGGCAATCGGGCCAGCTCACCGAGGGTGCCGATCCCCAACCAGCGGAAAGTGTCGATC